>JAQSVY010000153.1 GCA_029266935.1 Burkholderiales bacterium | reverse complement strand
CTGCAGCACTTCGGCGGCGGGCCCGTTTCGTTCGTACCAGGCGGCGAGCATCAGGGGGCTTCTCCTTTCGCGCGCCGCAAGGCGCGCCAGATGGCGTGAGGGGTGGCGGGCATGTCGAGGCGCTCGACGCCGGCGGCGGCGAGCGCGTCGAGCACGGCGTTGATCACCGCAGGCGGCGCGCCGATGGCGCCGCCTTCGCCGGCGCCCTTGGCGCCAAGGGCGTTGGTGCGGCACGGCGAGCTCTCGTCGGTGTGCACTTCGAGGAACGGAAGGTCATCGGCGCGCGGCAGCGCGTAGTCCATGAAGGAGCCCGTCAGGAGCTGGCCGTTCTCCGCGTCGTAGCGCGCTTCCTCGAACAGCGCCTGCCCGATGCCTTGCGCAATGCCGCCGTGCATCTGGCCGTGCACCAGCATCGGGTTCACCACCACGCCGACGTCGTCGACGGCGACGAAGCGCTCGATGCGCAGCGCCCCCGTCTCCGGATCGACCTCCACCTCGCAGGCATGGCAGCCGTTCGGCCAGCTCATTGCGGCGACGCGGTACCTGCTCGTGAGCTCGAGCTTTCCCCCGAGCTCGCGCGCGGCGAGCTGCGCCAGCGTCACCGCGCGGTCGGTGCCGGCGATGCGAAAGCTGCCCCGCGCGTACTCGAGATCGGCGGGGGCGGCTTCGAGCGTCTGCGCCGCGCGGCCGCGGGCGAGCTCGAGGAAGCGCTGCGCGCCGTCGAGCGCCGCCGAGCCGCCGATGAACATCGAGCGCGAGCCGCCCGAGCCGCCGCCCGAGGCGACGAGGGCCGTATCGCCCTGCACGACACCGATGCGCTCCATCGGCAGCTCGAGAGCCTGCGCGACGATCTGCGCGTAGCCCGTGCGGATGCCTTGCCCCATGTCCTGGGTTCCCGAGACGAGGGTCACTTTGCCCGCGCCGTCCGCGGCGAGCACCACCGTCTCCCCGGGATTGGCGGCGCCGGTCGATTCGATGAAGCAGGCGAGGCCATGGCCGCGCAGCCGCCCGCCGGCGCGCGAGCGCGCGCGCCGCGCGGGAAACCCCGCCCAGTCCGCGGCCTCGAGCGCGCGCTCGAGCATGCGCGGGAAGTTGCCGGAGTCGTAGATCTCGCCCAGCGCGCTCTTCCATGGCATGGCGTGCGCCGGGACGAGGTTGCGCCGGCGCAGCTCCGCCGCGTCGACGCCCAGGCGCCGCGCGGCGAGATCGACCAGGCGCTCGAGGAGATAGGCCGCCTCGGGACGGCCCGCCCCGCGATAGGCCTCCACCGGCGCGGTGTGCGTATAGACGGCGTCGACTTCCACGTCGACCGCCGGGATCGTGTAGACCCCGGGCGAGCAGCGCACGCCCACCGAGGTCGGGATCACCGAGCCGAGGAACGAGAGGTAGGCCCCGACGTTGGCGATCTGGCGCACGCGCAGCGCGGTGAATCGCCCGTCGGCGTCGAGCGCCAGCTCGGCGCGGGTGCGGTGGTCGCGGCCGTGCGTCTCGGACAGGAAGCTTTCGGAGCGATCGCCTGCCCACTTCACCGGCCGGCCCAGGCGCAGCGCCGCGAATGCGACGGCCACGTATTCGGGGTAGAGGAAGAAGCGTGCGCCGAAGCCGCCGCCGATGTCTTCCACCAGGACGCGCACTTTCGCGGCGTCCAGCTTGAGCGTCTGCGCGAGTTGCGCGCGCATCAGCACCGCGTTCTGCGTCGGCGCATGGACGATGACGCCGCCGGCATCGGGGACGCCCAGCGCCGCGCGCGGCTCGAGCGGGCTCGGCACGAGGCGGTTGTTGACCAGCTCGAGGGACACCCGGTGCGCCGCCTTCGCGAAGGCTGCCTCGACCGCGGCGGCGTCTCCCAGCCTGGCGAACGCGCAGTCCTGGCCGGCCTCGAGCGCCCGCGCCAGGTCCACGCAGGCGGGCAGCGGATCCCAATCCGCTTCCACTGCATCTGCGGCATCGCGTGCCCGCTGCGGCGTGTCGGCAATCACCAGCGCTACAGCTTCGCCGGCGAAGCGCGCCGCGTCGAGCGCGAGCGCGCGCCGCGGCGCCGGGCTGACCTCGCTGCCGTCGCGGCGCTTGGCACGTGTTGCCCAGGGCAGCGGCTCGACGCCTGCCGCCGCGAGCTCGCGGCCGTCGATAATCGCGGTCACGCCGGGAAGGGCGAGGGCGGCAGCCGCGTCGATCCCGCGGATCGCGGCGTGCGCATGCGGCGAGCGCACGAAGGCGGCATGCAGCGTCCCGGCAGGCAGGCGGTCGGCGCTGTAGCGGCCCTCGCCGCGCAGCAGGCGGGCATCCTCGGGACGCGCGGCGCTCTGCCCGATCATGCCGAGGTCCCCATGCCGACGAGCGCACCGCCGTCGATCACCAGGACTTGGCCCGTGATGCAGCGCGCGGCGGGGCTGGCGAGAAATACGACCGCGGCCGCGACGTCGTCAGGCTCCGCGATGCGCCCGAGCGGCGTTCCGGAAAGCATCCGCCCGAGCGTGGCCGGGTCCGACCAGAGCGGCTTGGTCATTTCGGTGCGCACGAGCCCAGGGGCCACCGCGTTCGCGCGCACGTTGTGCCGCCCGTACTCCACGGCGATGTTGCGCACGAGCTGCATCTCGGCGGCCTTGGTGATGGCGTAGCCGCCGAGCTTCGCCTCGCCGATGAGGCCGGAAATGCTGCCGGTGAAGACCACCGCGCCTTCGCGCCGCGAGGCCATCCCGGGCAGTAGCTTCCGCAGGAGGGCAAGGTGTCCCTTCAGGTTGGCCGCCCACATCGCGTCGAGCGGCTCGGGCTGCAGCTTGGCCAGCCCGCCGACGTGGGTCACCATGCCCGCGTTGGCGGCGAAGATGTCGACGGCGGGGAATTCCTCCAGCAAGGCCGCGGCGAACCTCTGCACCGAACCCTCATCGCCGAGATCGCAGGCAAAGGCGCTCGCCTTGCCGCCAGCGGCGCGGATTATACCGCGGCTCGCGCCGGTGACGAGCGCCGTCTTGCCGGTGAGGTCGAGGCACGCCATCAGCGGCCCTCGAAGCGCGCCTCGCGCTTCTCGAGGAACGCGCGCACGCCCTCCGCGGCGTCGGCAGTTTTCGAAAGGTGTTTTTGCACCTCATCCAGCTGTGCCGCGGCGGCGCGCGGGCCCTCGTCGATGAACTTGCGCGAGGACGCCAGGGAGGCGCGCACGGCGAGCGGCGCCTGGCGCGCGATCGCCTCGGCGATCTCGAGCGCGCGTGCGACGCTGCGGCCCGCGGGCACGACTTCCTGCACGAAGCCCAGGCGCAGCGCCTCGGCGGCGACGAACTCGTCTCCCGTGAGGAGCCAGCGCTGCGCGTTGCCCCAGCCGGCGCGCTCGACGAAGCGGATGGTGGCGCCGCCGGTGGGCATGATGCCGCGCCTTACTTCGAGCTGGGCGAAGCGGCTGTCCTCCGCCGCGACGACCACGTCGGCGGCGAGCATGAGCTCAATGCCCGCCGTGAAGCAGATGCCTTGCACTGCGCAGACCAGGGGCTTCGTGCGCACGGGCTCGCGCAGCGACATCGGATCGACCAGCCCGGGCGGATAGATCGGCTCGCCGCTCGCCATGCGCGGGCCGACCTGGTCGAGCTGCAGCCCGGCAGTGAAGTTCGGCCCGTGCGCGAAAAGCAGGCCGACTCGGGCGCGCGCCTCGCACTCGAAGGCGGTGTACGCCTCCGCCAGCTCCCGCAGCATCTTCAGCGACAGACCGTTCAGCTTCTTCGGCCGGTCGAGGCCGATGAGGAACACATGGCCGCGCAGCTCGGTGCTGACGCGGCCGTCGGTGGCGGGATCGTAGGCGCCGGCCATGGCTCAGTCCTTCCTCATTTCTCTTCAGGGCGCGGCCGCCAGGCCGGAACGCGCTTCTCGGCCGCCGCGCGCATCGCCTCGTGGAAATCCGCCGTGAGCAGCGAAAGCGCAGCCGCTGACGCGCCGTGCGCGAAAGCCTCGCCGAGCGCCATGTCTTCCATCGACTTGAACGCGCGCTTTGCCCGGCGCTGCGCATCGGGCGACTTGCCGGCGAGCCGGGCGAGCAGCCAGTCGAGCTTCGCGTCGAGCTCGGCGGCGGGCGCGACGTAGTTGACGAGCCCCGCGTCGAGCGCTTCCCCGGTATCGAACGGCTCGGCGCACAGCATCCACTCGAGCAGGCGGCGCTTGGGTACGAGGCGCTGCAGGTAGCCGAGGGCGAGGCCCGGTACCAGCCCCATCTTGGCTTCGCCGAGGGCGAACTTCGCCGCATCGGCGGCGACCGCGAGGTCGCACATGGCGAGCAGGCTCATGCCAGGTCCGACACAGTGGCCGTTGACGCGCGCCACGATCGGCAACGGGCAGCGCTCGACCGTCTCGAAGAGTCGCTGCAGCGGATGCGTCAGCCATTGCGGCGCGAGGCCGCGCTCGCTGCGCGCGAGGTCCGCCGCGAGGTCGCCGCCGGCGCAGAAGTGGCGCGCGCCGGCGCCGGTCAGCACGATGGCCTGGACCGAAGCGTCGGCGAGCGCCTCGGCGATCGCCGCCTCGATGAGCGGGAAGAGCTCCCAGTTCACCGCGTTCTGCTGCTCGGGCCGGTTGATGGTGAGCCAGCAAGCCGCGCCGCGGCGCTCGGTAAGGAGGATGGCCACCTTCAGATCCTTCGCGGTTGGTCCTGCCAGTAGGGCTCTCGCAGCCGCCGCTTGAAGATCTTGCCGCTTTCTTCGCGAGGCAGCGCCTCGCGGAACTCGACGAGCTTCGGCTGCTTGAGCGAGCCCAGGCGCTCGCGCACCCACGCGCGCACCGCCTCCGCGTCGAGCGCGGCGCCGGGCAGGGGCTGCACGCAGGCGGCCAGCGCCTCGCCGAACTCGCGGTCCGGAATGCCGAAGACGGCGCAGTCGGCGACGCCGGGCATGGTGGCGAGCGCGGCCTCGATCTCCGCCGGGTAGAGGTTGACGCCTCCGGAGATCACCATGTCGCGCTTGCGGTCGGTGATCCAGAGGTAGCCGTCCGCGTCGAGATGGCCGACGTCGCCGCAGGACACGAGGTCGTCGCGCTCGACCGCCGCACGCTCGGCCTCGCGGTTCAGGTAGCTGAAGTCCGGGTAATCGAACTGCCGGCAGTAGATCTCGCCGGTCTCGCCGGGGCCGAGCCTCCGTCCGTCCTCGGAATAGATGGCAATGCGCGCGCCAGGCACGGCGCGGCCGACGCTACCCGGGCGCTCGAGCCACTCCTTGCTCGTGATAGCGGCGATCGGCCCGTATTCCGACGAGCCGTAGTACTCGACCAGGCAAGGGCCGAACCATTCCAGCATGGCGCGTTTCACGTCGGGCGGGCACGGACCCGCGCCGTGGACCACGCGCTCGAGCGAAGAGAGGTCGTAGCGCCGCCGCGTCGACTCCGGCAGGCGCAGCAGGCGCACGAACATGGTCGCCACCATGAACGCGTGCGTGATGCGGTGGCGCTCGATGAGCGCGAGCGCGGTCTCCGCGTCGAAGCGCGGCATCACCACGGCGCTTCCCCCGGCGCGCAGCGCCGAGAGCGCGGTGACGTTCGGCGCCGCATGGTAGAGCGGCGCGGCGACGAGAAGGCGCATCCCCGGGCGGTTGCCGAACACGGCGGTCGTGACCGCGCTCACGCGCGGGAGCCACTCGGCGGTGATCGCCGGACGGCGCACGCCCTTGGGGCGGCCGGTCGTGCCCGAGGTATAGAGGAGCGTCGGCGGCAGGGCGCGAGGCACACCGGCCCAGGGATGAGCCGCGGCGAGCAGCGGCTCCAGGCGCTCGGCGAACGGCACTGGCTCGAGGTCCGCGGCGGCGAGGTGCCAGGCGCGCGCGAGCAAGGGAGGCACGTCCATGCCGAGCGCACGAATGCCGCCGGGGCCGAGCTTGCGCAGCAGGTCGTGGTGGCCGATCAGCACGTCGGCGCCGGAGTCGGCGAGGATGTAGCGCAGATCCTCGGCGCCGAAATGCCAGTTGAGCGGCACCGTGCTCGCACCGATGCGGGCGAGGGCGAGGGACAGGACGAGAAAGCGCGGCTCGTTGCGCGCGAGGAGCGCGCCAGTGCGGCCCGGCCCCAGGCCGGCCGCCTCGAGCACGCTGGCGGCGCCCCCCACCGCCCGGGCGAGCGCCGCCTCGCCGATCGACTCCTCCCCGAAGCGCAGTTCCGCCATGGCGCGAACGATGCTATTCTTGACTGACTGGTCAGTCAACAAGGGGCGGGATGAGGGCATCGCTCGAGGCACGCGCGCCGCGCCGGCGCGCGACGGAGAAGCCGGCGCGCACCGTGCTCGCCAGCAACATCAAGGATGCCGAGCTGGTGGGCGAGCGCCGCGCGCGCATCGCCGAGGCGGCGACCCGCGAGTTCCTCGAGAAAGGCTTCCATGCGGCCGTGACGCGCGACATCGCGCGCCGCGCCGGTCTGTCGCAGGGCACGCTCTACAACCACGTGCGCTCGAAGGCCGACATGCTGTACCTCGTCTGCGACGAGGCCGTGACCAACTACCAGCGCGGTGTCCGCGAGGCGATCGAGGGCGTGCGCGACCCGACCGAGCGGCTGCGCCGCGCGATCGAGGCGAGCGTGAGCCTGCAGCACCGCTACCGCGACAACATCCAGATCGTGCTGCGCGACGGCTACGCGCTCGACGCGAAGGCGCGCGACGCGGTGCGCCGGCGCATCGCCGAGTTCTTCGACCTGATGCGCGGGCTGGTGGACGAAGCGCTCGGCGGTGCCGACCCGGCGATGAACCTCGTGGTGTCGGAGGCGATCACCTACCTGCCGACGATGTTCGCGATGCGCCGCTGGCGGCTGCCGCGCGACGTGCCGCCCGAGCGGCTCGTGGCAGCAATGACCGGCTGCCTGGTGGCGATGCTTACGGCCTGCGCGCCATCTCTAGCCCCGTAGCTTCTTCGCGCGGTGCTGCTGCCACTCGCGGGCGAAGTCATGCTGCAGGTACGCGTTGATCCCCGCGGTGATGAGCATCGCGATCAGCGCGCCTGCGCTCGCCAGCGCCATGTCCTTGTGCGCGTCCCAGATGTCGCCCTGCGTGCCGAGGTAGGCGGCGCCCAGGTCGCCGCCGAAGACTTCCGCCGCGCCCCACTCGAACAGCTCGAAGATCGCCGAGGTGGAGAGGGTGAAATCGAGCGGCAGAAAGTAGCCCCAGAAGCCGCGCACGTCGGCGACGCGCAGGAAGAACTCGCGCAGCGGGTAGCCCATGAGCAGGCCGTAGAGGAAGTGCGCGAGGCGGTCGAAGTGGTTGCGCTCCCAGCCCATCGCCTCGTTGAGCGAGCTCCCCGTGATCGCCTCGACCCACGCGTCGTAGGGCACTTCGGCGTAGGTGTAGTGGGCGCCGACCTCGTGCAGGCACAGGAAAAGGAAGATCAGCGTGTAGGACACGCGCGAGAGCAGCAGCTTGCGGTGCGAGGCGGCGATGCCGATGGCGAAGGCGACCACCAGCGCATTCTCGAGCGCCCAGTCCTCGCGATACCGCGGCTCGATGGCGAGCGCCACCCACAGCGCCGCGAAGAGCACTGCGAGGAGGACGAGATACTTGCGATGGGGGATCAGGGGGTGCCCGGCTTGTTTTTCGCCACGGACCACAGGATAGCGGTCCCGGCGGCGCCGGCAAGCAGCGAGGCGAGAAACACCCCGATCTTGGCCGCGGCGAAGTCGGCGGCATCGGGAAAGGCGCGGTGGGCGATGTAGAGCGACATGGTGAAGCCGATGCCGGCGAGCGCGCCGGCGCCGAGGAGCTGGGCCCACGAGTAGACCTCGGGCTTCGCGGCGATGCCAAGGCGCACCGCCGCGGCCGCGCCGGCGAACATCCCCAGCGGTTTGCCGAGCACCAGGCCGAGGATGATGGCGAGGATCAGTTCGCCATTTCCACGAGGCAGTTCCGTGAGTGAAAGGCCGGCATTGGCGAGCGCGAAAAGGGGCAGCACGAAGTAGCTCGACCACGGCTCGACCGCGCGCAGCAGCTTCGAGGCCGGCGACTCGATGCGGTCGTGCACGGCGTCGAGGCCGCGCAGCGTCGCTTCCGAGGGCCCGTGGCCCAGGACGTCCTCGCCCGCGCGGCGCAGCTCGTGCTCGATGAGGATCTCGGCCTGCGCCCGCAGCGCGCGCAGGTTCGGCGGCGGGCGCGTCGGCGTGGCGAGGGCGAGGATCACCCCGGCGAGCGTGGCGTGCAGCCCCGAGGCGTGCAGGCTCGCCCACAGCGCGACGCCGAGCAGCGAATAGGGCAGGGCGCGGTACACGCCGCTCCTGTTGAGCAGCGCGAGCAGCATCGCGACCAGCGCCGAGGCGACGACGTAGGACCAGTCGAGCCCGCCCGAGTAGAAGACGGCGACGATGGCGATCGCCACGAGGTCGTCGACGATCACCGCGGCGGTGAGGAAGATGCGCAGCTCCACCGGCACGCGCCTTCCCAGCAGGGCGATGAGGGCGATCGCGAAGGCGGTGTCGGTGGTGGTGGGGATCGCCCAGCCGGCGGCGAAAGCCGCAGGCGCGACGAGGAGGTAGATCAGCGCCGGAACCAGCATGCCGCCCGCGGCGGCGGCGAAGGGCAGCGCCGCGACGCGGCGCGAGGCGAGCCGCCCGATGGTGAACTCGCGCTTGATCTCCAGCCCGACGACGAGGAAGAACACCGTGAGCAGGCCGTCGTTGATCCAGTCGCGCAGCGGCAGGTGGAAGGCGCTCTCGCCCAGCGTCCAGCCGAAGGGCTGGCTCCAGAACGATTCGAATTGCGGGGAAAGATTCGCCAGGGCGACCGCGGCCAGGGTCGCCGCGAGGAGCAGCAGGCCGGTGGAGGGCGCCCAGCGCGCGAAGTCGAGCGCCGCGGTCTGCACGCGGTGCCCGAGCGAGCCGAGCATCGCCTCGGCGAGCGTGCTCTCGTCCCACGGGCCGTCGTAGCGGCGGTTGCTGATGAAGAAGGTGGGCGAGAAGCGCGCGCCGCTCGCGCGGGCGCTCTCGAGGTCCTGCTGCACCGCGGCCTGCGCCTCGCGCCACGCCTCCTCCTGCATCTCGCGCGGCGGCAGGCCGAGCTCGCCTGCCACGGCAACGAGATCCTCCTCGCGCAGGGTCGGGCCGCGGCGCATCAGCGCGTCGTGCGCGCGCCAGTACTCGCCGGTGGTGCCGCCGGCGTACTCGGCCAGCTCGGCGGCGCGGCGCGCCTCGTCGCTGCCGGTGAGGGGGCGATGGCGGAACACATAGCGCAGGCGCTCGCCGAAGCGCTCGCGCAGCCCGGCAATCACCTCGTGCGCGGCGCGGCAGGACGGGCAGTTGAAGCTGCCGTACTCGACCAGCGTGATTTCCGCGCCGACCTCGCCCAGCGCGTGCTCGGGCCGGCTATCCGCCGGCGGATCCAGGTACACAGTAGGGGCGCATCTTGGCGCGCATGTCGTCGGGAATCGGCATCGACCTGAACGTGTCGAGCGACACCATCGCCACCTTGTGGCGGGCGCGGAACTTCTCGTCCCCGCCGACGCGGCCGCGGATGTCGAACTCGATGGAAGCGCGGCCCAGGCGCGCGATCGCCAGCTCGAGCACCAGCGTGTCGCCGAGGTGGCAGGGGCGGAAGAACTCGCAGCCGGTGCTGACGATGGGGAAGCCGACCCGCCGCTCGAGGTGCATCTCCTGGAAGGGCAGGTGCACCGCCTCCCGGAACCAGTCCTCGACGATCCCCGAGATCATCTCGAAGAAGTTGACGAAGAAGACGATTCCGGCCGGATCGCAGTGCGAAAAACGGATCAGGCGCTGGGTGGTGAACGGCTCCGGCATCTGCCACAATCCTCCCATGAGAAGGCGGGCCGGGGTCTACAGCAGTTCGCAGCGCAGGAGGGGTTTGCCCGAAGCGCCGCCGCCGCCGCCGGCCGAGCTTCCCAGGGAAAAGCCTCCCGTCCGGGCGTCCCGGCTCGGCCGCCAGCTCGTCCTTGGCCTGGCCGCTCTGGCGCTCTTCGCTGCGGGCTGGCTGCTCTCGCCGAAGCCCGGCGGGCTGAGCGCGCAGGACGTGGCGGCGGCCATCGAGCAGGCCTTCGAGGAGCGCGCACAGCCGACGACGACCGACGCCTACGAGGTGATCCACCCGTCGGTGGTGCGCGTGCGCGGCCTGCCCGAGCCCGGCGCCGGCGAAGTCGAGGGCTTCGTCGCCGACGAGAGCGTCGGCACTGGCGTGGTGATCGTCGAGGACGGCACCATCCTCACCAACCTGCACGTGGTGCACGGCGCGCAGCGCCTGAGCGTCACTTTCTTCGACGGCACCGAGTCCGAGGCTATGATCGTCGGCGCGCGCCCGGAACACGACCTGGCGGTGATCCGCGCGCGCACGCTGCCCGACGACCTCGCGCCGGCGACCATGCGCTCCACCGCGGACCTCGCCCCCGGCGACACGGTCGTCGCGGTGGGCTTTCCCTTCGGCATCGGCCCTTCGGCGAGCGCCGGCGTGGTCTCGGGCCTGAAGCGCGAATACATCTCGCTTTCGGGGAGCAAGCTCTCCAACCTCATCCAGTTCGACGCGGCGGTCAATCCGGGCAACTCGGGCGGGCCGCTCGTCACCGCCGACGGCGAAGTGGTCGGCATCGTCACCGGCCTGCTCAACCCCACCGAGGCGCGCGTCTTCATCGGCATCGGCTTCGCGGTGCCGATCGAGAATGCCGCCGGCGCCGCCGGCCTTTCGCCTTTCTAGGAGCCATATGGAAAACGCGTCGCTGATGGAGCGCATCCTGTACGAGGTCAAGAAGACGGTGGTGGGGCAGGACCATTTCCTCGAGCGGGTGCTGGTGGCGGTGCTTGCGCAGGGGCACCTGCTGGTCGAGGGGGTGCCGGGGCTCGCCAAGACGCTGACGGTGAAGACGCTGGCGGCAACGATCCGCGGCTCGTTCCGGCGCATCCAGTTCACGCCCGACCTGGTGCCGGCGGACCTGGTGGGCACGAGGATCTACAACCAGAAGAGCGGCGAGTTCGCCACCTCCCTGGGTCCGGTGTTCACGAACCTGCTGCTGGCCGACGAGATCAACCGGGCGCCGGCGAAGGTGCAAAGCGCGCTGCTGGAAGTGATGCAGGAGCACCAGGTGACCATTGCGGGGGAAACGCACAAGGTGCCCGAGCCGTTCCTGGTGATGGCGACGCAGAACCCGATCGAGACCGAGGGCACCTACGCGCTGCCGGAGGCGCAGGTCGACCGCTTCATGATGAAGGTGCTGGTGGGCTACCCGAGCGAGGAAGAGGAGTTCGTCATCGTTGAACGCGTGACCGGGGTAGCGCACGAGCCCATGCCCGTCTGTTCGACCGAACAACTTCAGCAATTGCAGCGCACATGCCGCAAGGTCTATGTCGAGCCGGCGCTCATCCAGTACGCGGTGCGGCTCGCGAACGCGACGCGCGAGCCCGAGCGGTTCGGCTTGAAGAACATGAGCAGCTATCTGACCTACGGCGCGAGCCCGCGCGCCTCGATCCACGTGATCGAGGGGGCGAGGGCGCTGGCGATGCTGCGCGGGCGCGACTACGCGCTGCCCGAGGACGTGGCCGACCTGGTGCCCGACGTCTTCCGCCACCGCCTCGTTCTCTCCTACGAGGCGCTCGCCGAGGGCCTCGCGCCCGACCAGATCATCCAGCGCATCATGCAGAACGTGCGCGCGCCGGAGAAGCCCATGCAGGCGAGCCCGAGTGCAGCCGCGTAATCCCGAAGCG
>JAQSVY010000152.1 GCA_029266935.1 Burkholderiales bacterium | reverse complement strand
GTCTGCGGTGCGGTCGTCCAGCAGATCGATCTTTTCGACCCCCGGAATGCAGGTGCAAAGCGACTCGAAGTCGCGGATGAAGGTCCACAGCTCCTCCGGTCGCGCGTTCACCGCGAACTTCGTCTCCCGCCGCGGCATTCAGTCCCACCACTTCTTCAGCTTGAAGTCCTCGGCGATCACGCCGGCGGCATTGTGCCCGGCGCCGGCATGCACGCCACCTCCCGGGTGGCAGTAGCCGCCGCACATGTAGAGGCCCTCGACCGGCGAGCGGTAGTGCGACCAGCCGGCGAAGGGCCGGAAATAGCCCAGCTGGTCGGGCGACAGGTCCCCGACGACGTCGACGCCGTTGACCAGGTTGTCGTTGTTGCGCTCGGTGTCGGTCGGGTCCTGGATCTTCATCGCCAGGATCTTGTCCGGGGTCATGTTCGGCGCATACGAGCGCCAAAGCCCGAGCACGTGCTCGGCGTATTCCTCGCGCAGCGCGCGCCAGCCCGCCGGACCGCCGGCCTCCAGGTTGTACGGCGCGTACTGCCAGACGACCGCCGTGTGCTTCCCCGGCGGCGCCTGGGACGGATCGTGCAGCGTCGGCATGCAGACCTGCAGCATCTCCTTTCGCGGCGCGCGGCCCAGCGTCCGGAAGGTGCTCCTCGCCGACCATGCCGAGGAAGCTCTTCTTCGGCTCGACGTTGGTGATCACCGCTTTCGCGGCATCGATTTTCTCGCCGTCGGCAAGCTCGACGCCGGTCGCCCGATTGCCGCGCAGCACGACCCGCTTCACCGCGCGGCCCGTGCGCACCTTGCCGCCGTGCGCCTCGAGCGCGCGCCGCAGCCCCTCGGCGAGCTGCTGAGATCCGCCGACGCAGATCGGCGCCTCGCCGGTCAGGATGCGCATCAGGCAGATCCAGCCCAGCCCGAACTGGTCGGGGGCGAAGCCGAGCACGGTCAGCCTGGTGAGGAAGTGGACCTTGACCTCGTCGCTGTCGAACAGCTCGTTCAGGAGCTGCACCGGCGTGCTCATCTGCCATTGCAGCAGGAGGTTCCCTTCCGGCGACTTCTCGAGCTCCGCGCTCTGCACGGAGGGGGGAAGCGGCGGCGAATACATGAGGGGATGAACCGTCGCCTCGACGAACTCGCCGTAGTCGGCGACAAGCTGCTGGTAGGTTCTCGCATCGCGCGCCGAGAACCTGGCGAGCTCGGCGGCCATTCTCTCGCGCTCCCGATACATCACGATGCTGCGGTGATCGGGGAAGATCGTGCCGCGCAGGTGCTCGGGATAGACATAGCGCACGCCGTGGCGCTCGAGCTCCAGGTCGCGGTAAACCGGGCTCGAGGGGATGTGGGTGTGCACAACCGAGCAGATGTTGTGCTTGAAGCCCGGCAGCGTGACCTCCTCGGTATGGCAGGCGCCGCCGACGCGAGTAAAGCGCTCGAGCACCAGGACCGAGGCGCCGCTGCGGGCGAGATAGGCGGCGCAGGCGAGGCCGTTGTGGCCGGCGCCGACAACGACGAAGTCGTAGGCCACGACGTCAGTTGGTGGTCGCGCCGACCGATTTCGCGACGGCTGCGATCTTCTCCACCTCCTCGGCGAGGAAGCGCCCGAGCTCTTCGGGCGTGCTGCTCGCCGCGTCGGTGCCGAAGGAGGCGAAGCGTTCCTTCACGTCGGGCGCGGCCATGATGCGCACGATCTCGGCGTTGAGCCGCTGCACGACCGGCTTCGGCATGCCGGCGGGGCCGACCACCGCCTGCCAGGTCATGAACGAGTACTCGGCGTAGCCCGACTCGGCGAAGGTGGGCACCTCCGGCACTGCCGGCGAGCGCTTAGGCGTGGTGACCGCGATTGCGTTCAGCTTGCCCGCCTTCACCTGGCTGATCACGTCCGAGATGTTGGCGAACATCACCTGTGCCGTGCCGGCGAGCATGTCCTGCATCGCCGGCGCGCCGCCCTTGTAGTGCACCGTGACCCACTCGATGCCGGCGATCTGCTTGAAGCGCTCGCCGGTGAGGCGGGTCAGCGTCGTCGCGCCGGGCGAGGCCATGTTCAGCTTGCCCGGGTTGGCCTTCGAGTAGGCGACCAGCTCCTTCACGTTCTTCGCCGGCACCGAGGGATGCGTCACGGCGATGATCGGCACGGTCGCGACCAGCGAGATCGGCGTGAAATCCTTGACCGGGTCCCAGGACAGGTTGGCGAAGAACGCCGGCGCGGTGGCGAAGGAGGTCGGCGCCATGTAGAGCGTGTAGCCGTCGGGCGCCGAGCGTGCGACCTGCTCGGCGGCGATGTTTCCGCTCGCGCCAGCCCTGTTCTCCACCACCACCGACTGCCCGAGCGCTTGCGAGAGCTTGTCGCCGAGCGCGCGCGCCGCGAGGTCGGTCGAGCCGCCCGGCGGGAACCCGACCAGCATGCGGACCGGGCGGTTGGGCCAGCCCTGCGCCTGCGCGAGCGAGGTGGCGAGGGTGAGCAAAAGTGCGATCAGGGTTCTCATGAGTTCCTCCGTTTCCTTCAAAGCTTGATGGCCAGGGAAGCGACCTTCTGCTCGTCCACGACCGCGCCGATGCCGGGGCGCTGCGGCACGAGCGCGAAGCGCCGGCCTTCCATCGGCAGCGGCTCGGCGAGGTAATCGCCGGCGATGTGCTGCGGCCCGTTCAGGTCGCAGGGATAGTCGATGCCGTACGCGGCGAAGAGGTGCACCGACGCGGCGAAGCCGATCGGCGCGTCCATCAGGCCACTGCCGATGAGGCGCAGGCCGGCGTTGCGCGCGAGGTCGCAGAGCTGGCGCGCGTAGAAGATGCCGCCGGTCTTGTTGACCTTCACCACCAGGGCCTCCACGGCCTCGCGGCGGATGAGGTCCACCACCAGCGGCAGGCCCATCGCCGCCTCGTCGAGCGCGATGGTCATGCCGCTCGCGGCGAGCAGCTTCTTCATGCCGTAGAAGTCCGACATCGGGATCGGTTGCTCGAAGAGCTCGATGCCCAACGCCGCGAAGCCGCGCGCCGCGCGCAGCGCCGCCTCGAGCGTGTAGCCCTGATTGGCGTCAACCCACACGGTGCAGTCCTTCGCCAGCTCGAGCACCTTGCGCGTGCGCTCGACGTCGAGCTGCGGCGCATGCCCGACCTTGACCTTGAAGGCGCGGTAGCCCTCCTTCAGTCCCTGCTGCACGGATTTCGCCGTGCCCTCGACATCCGTTGCCGAGACGAGGTAGGAGAGCTCGATGCGGTCGGCGCCCTTCGCGCCGAGCCAGGACTGCAGGTTGATGCCGAGCTTGCGGCACACGAGGTCGTGTGCCGCGAGGTCGAGCGCCGCCTTGGCGACCGGCTGCCCGGGATCGAGGCCGGGTGCGAGTTCCTTGTCCATGGCGGCGTGCAGCCCGGCGATGTCAAAGGGATCGCGGCCGACGAGCACCGGCGCGAGGTAGTGCTTGATCGAGGTGTAGCAGGAGTGCGTGGTCTCGGCCGACCAGCGTCGGCTCGGCCCCGCTTCGCCCCAGCCGACGATGCCGTCGTCGCCGGTCATCTTCACGAGCACCACCTGCTTGCCTTCGTCGAGGGTGCGCGAAACGCCGCGCGAGAGCGTGACCACCGCCTTGAGCGGCAGCCGGACCGGCAGGACCTCGATGCGGGCGATCTTCATCACTCGACTTTGATGTTGGCCGCCTGGCCTACTTCCGTCCACTTCTTGATCTCGTCGCGCACATAGTCGCCGAGGAGCTCGGGCGCGCCGGTGCGCACTTGCATGCCCAGGCCGGCGAGGCGCTCGCGCACGTCGGGTTGCTGCAGCGCGGTGTTCACGTCGCGGTTGAGCCTGGCGATCACGTCCTTGGGCGTTCCCGCCGCGACGTAGAAGCCATGCCAGATGATGTAGTCCATGGACCGTGCGCATCCCCGCGCTCATTGGAGGACCTCCTCGTATAGGCGCTGCGCCGCCGCCTCGTCGAACCGGCGCGGATTGGTCGCGCTGCAATGGTCTTGCGCGGCCTGCGCGGCCAGCGGCGCGAGCGCTTCCTTCGTCACCCCGAGCTCGCTCAGCCGGCGCGGCAGTCCGAGCTCGCGCACGAGCCTGTCGAAGGCTTGCTCTACATTGGAATCCGGCAGGCCCATCACCCGCGCAAGAGATGCCATTTTGTCAGGACAAGCGTCGGCGTTGAAGCGCGATACCGGCGCGAGGAAGAGCGCGTTCAGCGTGCCGTGATGCAGACGCAGGCCCTCGAGCGCGCCCAGGGGGTGGCTCAGGCTGTGCACCGCGCCCAGGCCTTTCTGGAACGCGAGCCCGCCCATGAGCGAGCAATACATCATCTGCTCGCGCGCTTCCAGGTCCGAACCTGTGGCGTGCGCCCTGCGAATCGCGTGCCAGCCGCGCGCGAGGCCCTCGAGGGCAATCGCATCGGCGACCGCGTTCGCCCGCGTGCTGCAGTAGGTCTCGACGCAGTGCGAGATGGCGTCCATACCCGTCGCCGCGGTGAGCGCCGGCGGCAGGCTCAGCGTCAGCTCCGGGTCGCACACGGCCGCCTTCGGCAGCAGGTGCTGGCTCAGGAAGCCGAGCTTGCGCCCGGAGTCGAGCTTGAGCATCGCCGCTCGCCCGACCTCGCTGCCGCTGCCGGCGGTGGTCGGCACGGCAATGAGCGGCGGCACGCTGCCGCCGATCAGGCTCGTTCCTCCGTTGACGATCGCATACTGCTCCAGGGGCTCCCGATGGCTGGTCATCATGCCGGCGAGCTTGGCGAGGTCGAGTGACGCCCCGCCGCCGAAGGCGACGATGCCGTCGCAGCCCCGCTCGCGGTAACGCGCCAGGCAGGCGCGCAGGTTTGCCTCGGTGGGATTGGTCTCGGTGCCGTCGAAGACGTCCGCGATGCCGAGCCGCCGCACCATGCCGAGCGCGACCAGCCCGGCGTCGGTGACCACGAGCGGGCGCTTGACGCCCAGGCGCCCGAGCAGCTCCGGCAGCATCGCAAGCGCGCCGCCGCCGAAGTGCACTTCGGTGAGATAGGAAATCGCCTCGAGCTTCATTCCGCTCATCCGTAGTTGAGGAACACCGGGCTGCCCCAGGCGATGTGGCCGTTCTTCTGGCGGGCGCGCAGGTACGCATACGAACGGCGGCCGGCCGGCACGTCGAGCGTGCAGCGGCCCTCGAGCGAAGAGGAGCCAAGCGGCACCAGGCGATGCCACTGCCACGCTTCCCTCGGAAACGGGCCGGTGAAGCGGCTCACCGAGCGCCGTCGCAGCTCGTCGAGCGCATGGCGGCTGCGCTGCTCGACCGGCTCGGCCAGCGAGAGCTCCAGCACGGTGTCCACCCCGCCCTCGATCTCCAGCACGACGCTCTGGTTCGGGTTCTCGCGGTAGGCGTTCTGCCGCGCGGTATAGGAGCGGATGGCGAGGCCCGCCTCGCCCTGGCGCTCGAAGCGGTGGCGGCGCTTCTCGTCGAAGGGCATGGACTGCAG
>JAQSVY010000373.1 GCA_029266935.1 Burkholderiales bacterium | reverse complement strand
GGAAATGAAGTCGGGCATGGAGCAGCTCATCCACCACTTCAAGCTCGTCACCGAGGGCATGCACGTGCCCGAGGGCGAGGCCTACGCGGCGATCGAGCATCCGAAGGGCGAGTTCGGCGTGTACTTCATCTCCGACGGCGCCAACAAGCCCTACCGCATGAAGCTGCGCTCTCCGGGCTTCGCGCACCTCTCGGCGCTGAGCGAGCTCGCCAAGGGCCACATGCTGGCCGACGCGGTGGCCATCATCGGCACCATCGACATCGTCTTCGGCGACATCGACCGATGAACAAGGAAAAAGTCATGCTCTCGGCCGAGGCGCTGCGCAAGATCGACCGCGAGGTCGCGAAGTATCCGGCCGAGCAGAAGCAGTCGGCGGTGATGAGCGCGCTCATCATCGCCCAGGACGAGAAGGGCTGGATCTCCACCGAGACCATGGACGAGGTCGCCGGCTACCTCGGCATGCCGCCGGTGGCGGTGTACGAAGTCGCGACCTTCTACTCGATGTACAACCTGCACCCCACCGGCAAGTACAAGCTCACGCTGTGCACCTGCCTGCCCTGCGGGCTGCAGGGCGCGCTCGAGGCGGCGGACCACCTGCGCAACAGGCTCGGCATCGACTTCAACGAGACCACGTCCGACGGCCGCTTCACGCTGAAGGAAGGCGAGTGCATGGGCGCCTGCGCGATGGCGCCGGTGCTGCTCGTCAACAACAAGAAGATGCACGACTACATGTCGAAAGAGAAGCTGGATCAATTGATCGAGGGTTTGAAGTAATGCTGGATTACGGTCCCGATGCGATCCTGATGAACGGTCTCGACGGCCGCAACTGGCGCCTGAAGGAATACGAGGCGCGGGACGGCTACGCCGCCTTGAGGAAAATTCTGAGCGAAAGAATAAAGCCCGAAGATCTGATCGCCGACCTGAAGAAGTCCGCCCTGCGCGGGCGCGGCGGCGCCGGGTTCCCGACCGGCCTGAAGTGGTCGTTCATGCCGCGCGCCTTCCCGGGACCGAAATACGTGGTGTGCAACTCCGACGAGGGCGAGCCTGGCACCTGCAAGGACCGGGACCTGCTGCGCTACAACCCGCACTCGGTGATCGAGGGCATGATCATCGCGGGCTACGCGATGACCGCGACGGCGGGCTACAACTACATCCACGGCGAAGTCTGGGAAATCTACGAGCAGTTCGAGGAGGCGTTGCGCGAGGCGTATGCGGCCGGCTACCTCGGCAGGAACATCTTGAATTCTGATTTTTCATTTGAGCTCTATGCCCACGCCGGTTACGGGCTCGAGGGCAAGAAGGGCCAGCCGCGCTTCAAGCCGCCGTTCCCGGCGAGCTACGGCCTCTACGGCAAGCCCACCACCATCAACAACACCGAGACCTTCGCCGCGGTGCCCTGGATCGTGCGCAACGGCGGCGACGCCTTCCTCGCGCTGGGCAGACCCAACAACGGCGGCACCAAGCTCTTCTCGGTCACCGGCCACGTCAACCGCCCGGGCAACTACGAGGTGCGGCTGGGGACGCCCTTCGCCGAGCTGCTCGAGATGGCGGGCGGGGTGCGCAGCGGCAGGAAGCTGAAGGCGGTGATCCCGGGTGGCTCGTCGATGCCGGTGCTGCCCGCCGGGATCATGATGAAGACCGACATGGACTACGACTCGATCGCCAAGGCGGGCTCGATGCTCGGCTCCGGCGCGGTGATCGTCATGGACGACTCGACCTGCATGGTGCGCGCGCTCGAGCGCCTGTCGTACTTCTATTTCGAGGAGTCCTGCGGCCAGTGCACGCCCTGCCGCGAGGGCACCGGCTGGCTCTACCGCGTCGTGAACCGCATCGAGACGGGCAGGGGGCGCATCGAGGACCTCGCGCTCCTCGACAACGTCGCCGACAACATCGCCGGGCGCACCATCTGCGCGCTCGGCGACGCCGCGGCACTGCCGGTGAAGAGCTTCATCAAGTATTTCCGCAGCGAGTTCGTGCATCACATCGACCACAAGGAATGCCCGTACGGTGCCGTCGAGCCCAAGTGGGGCCGCAGCGGGGCGCATCGGCATTCCTTGAAAGAGGCTGCCTAGTGGCGACGCTCAAGCTCACCGTCGATGGCCGCGAAGTCGAGGTGCCGCACGGCTCGACCGTGATGGATGCCACGAACAAGCTCGGCATCTACGTCCCGCACTTCTGCTACCACCGCAAGCTCTCGATCGCCGCCAATTGCCGCATGTGCCTGGTGGAGGTGGAGAAAGCGCCCAAGCCCTTGCCGGCCTGCGCCACGCCGGTCACCGAGGGGATGAAGGTGAAGACGAGCTCCCCGGCCGCCAAGGACGCGCAGAACGGCGTCATGGAGTTCCTGCTCATCAACCACCCGCTCGACTGCCCCATCTGCGACATCTGCGACCAGGGCGGCGAATGCCAGCTGCAGGACCTCGCGGTCGGCTACGGCCACAGCAACTCGCGCTACACGGAAGAAAAAAGAGTTGTCTCAAGAAAGGAACTAGGTCCTCTGGTTGCTGCCGAGGAGATGAGCCGCTGCATCCAGTGCACGCGCTGCGTGCGCTTCGGGCAGGAGATTGCCGGGGTGATGGAGCTCGGCCTCGCCGGGCGCGGCGAGAACGCCGAGATCGTGTCGTTCGTCGGCCGCGCCGTCGACTCGGAGCTCTCGGGCAACATGATCGACCTCTGTCCGGTCGGCGCCCTCACCTCGGAGCCGTTCCGCTACAGCGCGCGCACCTGGGAACTCTCGCGGCGCAAGTCCATCTCGCCGCACGATGGCCTGGGCTCGAACCTGGTGGTACAGGTGAAGCAGAACCGCGTCATGCGCGTGCTGCCGCTCGAGAACGAGGCGGTGAACGAGTGCTGGCTTTCGGACAAGGACCGCTTCTCCTACGAGGCGCTGAACTCGCCCGCACGGCTGCAGCGGCCGACGATCCGGCGCGACGGCCAATGGCGCGAGGTCGATTGGCAGGAGGCCGTCGAGTTTGCAGCGGCGGGCCTGAAGGATTGCGCAGTGCTGGCGTCGCCGCATTCCACGCTCGAGGAATTGTTCCTCGCCGGCAGACTTGGCCCAGCCGATTTCCGCCTGCGTCATTCCGACTTCTCCGCCGACGGCAAGCGCGGCGGCGTCC
>JAQSVY010000151.1 GCA_029266935.1 Burkholderiales bacterium | reverse complement strand
CGCAGCAGGTGTCCTTCGCCGTGCCTTCGGGCAACTTCGGCAACATCTACGCCGGCTACGTCGCGCGCCGGATGGGCCTGCCGATCAAGCGCCTCATCCTTGCGAGCAACGAGAACGACGTGCTGCACGAGTTCTTCAGGAGCGGCCGCTACCGCGTGCGCCGCGCCGTCAAGGAGACCTCCAGCCCGTCGATGGACATCTCCAAGGCCTCGAACTTCGAGCGCTACGTCTTCGACCTCGTCGGCGGCGACGGCGCGCGCCTGCGCGAGCTGTGGCGCCGGCTCGAGCGAGACGGCGAGTTCGACCTTTCCGCCTTCTCGCGCGAGGTCAGGGCGAGCGGCTTCGTCTCGGGCAAGAGCACGCACGCCGAGCGCTTGTCCACCATCAGAAAGACATTCGAGCACTACGGAACGATCATCGATCCCCATACCGCCGACGGCGTGAAGGTCGGCCTGGAGCACCGTGAGCCGCTGGTGCCGCTCATCTGCCTCGAGACCGCGCTGCCGGCGAAGTTCGCCGAGACCATCCGCGAGGCGCTCGGGCGCGAGCCGCAGCGGCCCGCCGAGCTCGCCGGGCTGGAGAAGTTGCCGCAGCGCTTCAAGGTGATCCCCAAGGACCTCGCCATGCTGAAGCGGATCATCGAGGCCCAATGAGCGAGAAGAACGTCCTGGGCGGCGAGCTGCGCGCCTGCAGCTACTCCCCGCTCACCGGCTACTTCCGCGACGGGATGTGCGCGACCCAGGCCCATGACGGCGTGGCGCACCTCATCTGCGTGCAGGTGACGCAGGAGTTCCTCGACTTCAGCGTGCGCAAGGGCAACGATCTCGTCACCCCGCGCTCCGATTTGCGATTCCGCGGCCTGACCCAGGGCGATCGCTGGTGCCTGCACGTGCTGCGCTGGGTCGAGGCCTGGGAGGCGGGTGCCGCGCCGCGGGTGATCCTCGAGTCCACCCACGAGAGCGTCCTCAACTACGTGCCGCTCTCGGCGCTGAAGCGCTACGCCCTGGATCTGCAATAAGGTAAAGTAGCTGGCAGGCACCTTAGAGGAGGAGGCCCCATGGCATTGCGCTATTCCGTCGCGGCGCTCGCGCTAGCGCTCGCCCTACCCGTCCAGGCCCAGAAACTGCCCTCGACCCTCACCTTCACCGCGTACGACACCGGCTCGTCCGGCTTCAACATCGCGGTGGCGGTGGGCAAGACGCTCAAGGACAAGCACGGCACCGACGTGCGCGTGCTTCCCGCGGGCAACGACGTGGCGCGGCTCGCGCCGCTCAAGGCGAACCGCGCCCAAGCCTCCGCGATGGGCATCGGCGTGTACTTCGCACAGGAAGGCGTGTTCGAGTTCGGCGTGAAGGACTGGGGCCCGCAGCCGCTGCAGCTCATCCTCGCCTCCAGCGCCTGCAACGCCATCTCGCTCGGCGTCGCCAAGGACACCGGCGTGAAGCAGATCAAGGATTTGAAGGGCAAGCGCATCGGCATGGTGGTGGGCTCGCCCGCGCTCAACCAGAACGCCTTCGCCATCCTCGCCTTCGGCGGCCTGACGCGAAACGACGTGAAGCTGGTCGAGTTCTCGAGCTACGGCGCCATGTGGAAGGGCATCATCAACAACGAGGTGGACGCCGCGATCGCCTCGACCATCTCCGGCCAGGCAAAGGAGGCGGAAGCTTCCCCGCGCGGCCTGCTCTACCCGCCGACGCCCGCCTCCGACCGCGAGGGCTGGGCGCGGCTCAACAAGTTCGGGCCCTACTATGCCCCGCACAAGGCGACCTGCGGCGTGGGCATCACCGCGGCGACCCCGGTCGAGCTGCCGAACTATCCGTATCCCATCTTCATGGCCTACGCGAGCCAGCCGGCGGAGCTCGTCTACAGTCTCGCGAAAGCGATGATCGACGGCTACGACGGCTACAAGGACGGCGCGCCCGGGGCCGACGGGCTGGAGCTCAAGCGCCAGATCCTCACCTGGGCGCTGCCTTACCACGAGGGCACGGTGCGCGCGTTCAAGGAGGCGGGCGTGTGGAAGGCCGAGCACGACGCGCACAACCAGAGCCTGCTCAAGCGCCAGCAAACCCTGGCCTTGGCCTGGAGCGCGTACCTCAAGACGAACCCCGCCGATGATGCCGCCGCGTTCCGCAAGGGCTGGATGAGCGCGCGCAGCGCGGCGCTGCGCAAGGCGGGCATGGACGCGATCTTCGAGTAGCGTCCGGTGCAGGGCGGCGAGGCGGACGCGATCCGCGTCCGGACTCTCCGCGGCGGCTGGCGCTGGGCGCTCGCCGGTGCCGCCGCGCTCACCATCTTCCTCTGCGTCAACCAGCAGTTCGTCCTGCGCTTCTTCGTCGGCTTCACCCCGCTCAACACCGAGTACTACTACGCGCTGGTGCTGGTGATGCTGCCGTTCGTGTTCGTCATCTTCCCGGGCAGCCGCCGCGCGCCGGTGGAGAGGGTGCCGTGGACCGATGCAGTGCTTTTCGCCTTGACGATTGGCGTTTCCGTGGTCCTGCTGATCAACATCCGCAAGGCCGCGGAGCTGGGATGGGAGTTCGGGGGCGCGCCGACCCTCATCGTCTGGGCCGGCTACCTCATCTGGGCGCTGCTCATGGAGGGGCTGCGCCGCACCGGCGGCCTCTCCCTGATGCTCTCTGTGCTGCCCTTCACGCTCTATCCGCTGTTCGCTGACTCGTCGTGGCTCGGGCCGCTCAAGGGCGCGCAGTCCACGGCGGCGCAGGCGAGCGCCTACCACGCGCTCTCGAGCGAAAGCGTGCTGGGCATCCCGCTGCAGGCCTTCGCCGAGACGGTGATCGGCTTCCTCGTGTTCGGCACCGCGCTGATGATGACCGGCGCGGGCAAGTTCTTCATCAACCTCGCCTTCGCCCTGTGCGGCACCTTCCGCGGCGGCGCCGCCAAGGTCTGCATCTTCGCCAGCGCGCTGCTCGGCATGATGTCGGGCAGCATCATCAGCAACGTGCTCACCGCCGGCACCATGACCATCCCGGTGATGAAGCGCACCGGCTTCACCGCCTCGTACGCCGCGGCGATCGAGGCCTGCGCCTCCACCGGGGCGGTGCTCGCGCCGCCGGTGATGGGCGCGACCGCCTTCGTCATGGCGCAGTTCCTCAACGTGAGCTACGCCGAGGTAGCGCTCGCCGCGGCGGTCCCGGCGGCGCTGTACTACTTCGGCCTGTTCATGCAGGTCGACGCCTACGCTGCGCGCCACGGCCTGAAGGGGCTGCCGCGCTCGGAGCTGCCGCGGCTCGCGCAGACGGTGAAGGAGGGCTGGTACTACCTGCTGGTCATCGCGCTGCTTATCTACATGCTGCTGGTGATGAAGCGCGAGAGCCACGCGCCGTTCTACTCGACCCTGATGCTTCTCGTGCTGAACCAGCTCTTCAACAAGGAGCGCTGGAACTGGGGCACGGTGATGCGTTTCCTCGAGCTGAACGGCCGCACCTTCGTCGAGCTGGTCGGCATCCTCGCCGGTTGCGGCCTGCTGATCGGCGCCTTCTCGCTCACCGGCGTGATCTCGAGCCTCGCCAACGACATGCTCGCGCTCGCCGCGGGCAGCGCGCTGCTTCTGCTCGCCATGGCCGCGATCACCAGCCTGGTGCTGGGCCTGGGGCTGACCACCACGGCCTGCTACATCTTCCTCGCCATCCTGGTCGGGCCGGCCCTCGAGAAGGCGGGCCTGAACAAGATGGCGGTGCACATGTTCGTCTTCTACTGGGGGATGCTCTCCTCCATCACCCCGCCGGTGGCGATCGCCTCGTTCGCCGCCGCCGGCATCGCCGGCGCGCCGCCGATGAAGACCGCCTGGGAGTCGATGGTGGTGGGCAGCATCATCTATTTCATCCCGTTCTTCTTCGTGCTCAACCCGGCATTCGTGCTGCAGGGGCCGTGGTGGGAGACGGCCTGGCTCGGGGCGAGCGCCGCGCTCGGGGTGATCTTCATCTGCGCCGGTCTGCAGGGCTGGCAGCTCGGCGTCGGCGACCTGGGCCGCGCGGGCGGGTTCGAGTGGGCGGTGCGCGCGGCGCTGGCCGTGGGCGGCATCATGCTCGCCGCGCCCGGCGGGGGCATCATGCCGCTTGGCCACGCGACGATGGCCGGGCTCGCGGCGCTCGTGCTTATTCCGGCCGTGCTGGCTGCGGTGTGGTCGGCGCGAGCCCCGCGCGATCGAGGATCCCGATCTCGCGTCCCGATACCCTGATCAGGCGCCGCGCGGAAAGCTCGCGCAGGAGCCTCGACAGCGTCTCCTTTTTCATGCCGAGGAGCGAGGCGATCACCGTCTTGCTTGCAGGCAGCTTAACGCTGCAGGCGCTGCCGCAGTTGCTCGAGGGAGCGAGCGAGTCGAGGTAGGCGGCAAGGCGCTGCGCGCCGTGGCGCGAGGCGCTCGCTTCCAGCGCCTCGACCAGCGACAGCACCTGGCTCGCCAGGGTGCGCGCGAAGCGCAGGGCGAGCCGCGCGTCGCCGCGCAGCAGCGCGAGCAGCGCCTCGCGCGGCAGCAGGGCCACCGTCGACTCCACCAGTGCGACGACTTCGAGGCGCGGGGCGCCGCCCAGCGAAATGCTCGCCTCGCCGAAGCTCTCGCCAGGGCGCAGCAGCGCGATGACGCGCCCGCCCTGCGGCAGCGCGACCTTGAGCATGCCGCGCAGCACGACCAGCAGGCCGGGCAGCGCCTCGCGTGCGCGCGAGCTCGGCAAGGCGCGCGCGCGGGTAGCCGCGGAACATCGGCAACCCTGCGATCGCTGCTTCAACGCTGAGCTGCTTCGCCGGCGGCGTACAAGCCTCCCTGGAGGCGGAACGGAAGCCCCATGTTCGGCGCGCGCCGCGCGCGGCGTCTTGAGCTATATCAACTGGAATCGGCCTTCTCGGCGAGCGCCGAGAGGGCGGGGCGGTCCAGGATGGCGATCTCGCGGGGCGACAGCTGCAGCACGCCGCGCACGGCGAGCGAGCGCAGCAGGCGAGAGAGCGTCTCCTTGGACATGCCGAGCTGAGCGGCAGCCAGCGTCTTCGTCCCGGGCAGGCGCGCCCGGTAGTGCCCGTGGCCGGCGACAGGCTCGGCGACCGAGTCGAGATACGAGGCGAGCCGCTGCACGCCGCGCCGCGGGCCACTGCCGTGCAACGCTTCCACCAGGCGCAGGTGGCGCTCGGCGAGCGTGAGCACGGCGCCGCGCGCGAGGCGCGGGTCGCGCTCTATAAGGGCGAATACCGCGGCCGCCGGAATCACCACCAGCTTGGAGCTCGCCAGCGCGACCGGCTCGAAGGGGGCTGCCCTGCCGAGCAAGGCAGCGGACTCGCCGAAGCTCTCGCCGGCCGCGACGACTCGCAACACCCGCTCCGAACTGCCGTTGGCCGGGATGCGC
>JAQSVY010000150.1 GCA_029266935.1 Burkholderiales bacterium | reverse complement strand
GGAGTTCGCCACGCTGCGCATCAAGGACGCGGTCTGCGACCGTTTCCGGGACGAGCTCGGGCGTCGGCCGGACGTCGACCGGGCGCGTCCCGACGTGCGCATCCACGCCTTTTTCGAGGGCGCACGGGCGACGCTGTACCTGGACACGTCCGGCGAGCCGCTCTTCAAGCGCGGCTGGCGCGGCGAGGCCGGCGAGGCGCCGCTGCGCGAGAACCTCGCCGCCGGAATCGTCATGCTGAGCGGCTGGCAGAGCGGCGAGCCGCTCCTCGACCCGATGTGCGGGGCCGGGACGCTGCTCGTGGAAGCGGCCGCGATGGCGCGCGGCCGCGCGCCCGGCGCGAAGCGCGGCTTCGGCTTCGAGAAGTTGGGCGTTTTCGATGCCAAGCTGTGGCAGCGGGTGAAGGAGGAGATCCGGCCGGCTCCGCCGCAGCTCGAGCTCTATGGCAGCGACGACGATCCGAAAGCGATCGCCGCGGCGCGGCGCAACCTCGCCGAGGCGGGCGTGGAACGCTGGGTCAAGCTGGAGCGCTGCGACGTGCTCGAGCGTAGGGCGCCGGGGCCGAGCGGCGTGCTGATCGCCAACCCGCCCTACGGGGAGCGCATGGGCAGCGCCGAGGAGCTGGCGCGCTTCTATCCGCAGCTCGGGGACGCGTTGAAGAAGAATTTCGCCGGCTGGCGCTGCTATCTGTTCACCGCCGAGCGCGCCGGCGCTCAACGGCCCGCCCCGAGCGTTTGCCGGTCGGTGTCCATCACGCCAGAGCGAGGCGCAGCGTGCGCAGGAGCGCTTCAGGCTGCTCGACCGGGGGGTCATCGTTCGCGTTCTCGATCACGTGCAGCGGCCAGCCGTAGCGTGCCGCTGCGGCCTCGGCAACCGCAAGCGGCGTCGCCCGGTCGTGCCGTCCCCAGATCAGGGTCGTCGGGACGCCGATGCGCTCGAGCTCGGCAGGCGGGATGGCCGGTATGCCGAACTCGCGCATGAGTGCCGCAACAGCGGCCTGCAGCGACGGGTCGCGGGCACGCTCGAGGTTGTATGCTTCGAACGGCTTCCAGCGTTCAGCCATTCTTGTGCGCAAGGCGTCCAGGTCGAAGGCGCAGTGGCGCCAAAGCGCCTCGTGGGTAAGCTCGTCGGCGTGCGTCTGGAACCGCATCAGGGCGCGCGCGAACTCCGGCGCCGGCTGCAACGGCGTCAGGCCGAACGTGTCGACGAGCACCAGACGGCTCACGCGCGTGCCGCGTTCGATCGCGAAGTGCGCCGCCACGGCGCCGCCGAGCAGTTGCCCGACGAGGACCGGCGGCGACCCGCAGGTGCGCCAGAGGAGCTCGCCGAGCCAGCCGAGCACCCGGTCGGCATCGAGCGCGCCATCGGTCACGACCGAGGCGCCGTGTCCGGGCAGGTCCGGCACGATGATCCGGTGCGTCCTCGCGAGGCCGGGAATCACGCCCATCCAGTGGGTGGCGTTGGCTGACGGGCCGTGCAGCAGGACGACCGGCGGGCCCTCGCCGCCGCGCAGGACGGCGGTCGAGACGCCCAGGATGTCCAGCCTTTCCTCCTTGACCGGCAGCGCAGCCAGCAGGTCCTCGCGTGCGCTTCGCAGGGTGGCGGTCGTCATGGCGAAGCGCTACTTCGTGCCCACGCCGATGTTAATCGGCGCGGTCAGTACTGCCGTGCCGCCCGCTCCAGCGCGGCTGCGCACCATCCGCTCGAGTGTCGCGCTGACCACGCCGAGCTTGCTCGGCGCCAGGTTCAGCTCGCCGAGGATCGCGCCGACAATCGGGTTGCTGTGCAGCAGCCAGTCCCATAGCGCGGTGCCGGACGAGCATTCCAGCTTTTCGCTGACCGTTTCGACCCGGATGTCCTTTAGTCCCGCCTTCGCGAGCTCGCTGCGCAGCGCTTCCGGATCCTGAAGCTGGAAGGGAAGCGGTGGCGGGTTCATCGGCGGGCCCTCGAACGACGGCGCAGCCGCCCGCAAAGCGGCGATGAAGAAGCCGAAGAACTCCACTTTGCGCGGGTCGCCGAAGACGTTCATCAGCACGCGTCCGCCTGGCTTCGTGACGCGCGCCAGCTCGCGCACGCCGCGCGGCATGTCGGGAAAGAGCATGACGCCGAACTGCGACCCGGCCAGGTCGAAGATGCCGTCCTCCAGCTCGAGATCGTGTCCGTCCATTACGCGCGTCTCGACGGCGAGCCCCTCCTTCCGTGCTCGCGCCTCGAGGCGCGCTAGCATCTGCGGCGACAGATCGGTCGCGAGCACGCGTGCGCCGAGCCGCGCCGCCGGGATGCTGAGGGCGCCGCTGCCCGCCGCGACGTCTAGGAAGCGCATGCCCGGGCGCAGACCGGCGCGGCGCAGCCCCTCCTCGCCCAGCCAGGTATGCGTGGGCGTGATGAACTCGTCGTAGCCGGCGGCAATCCGGCTCCAGGATTTCCGGATCTCCTCGGTGCCGGGCAGTGTTGCGGGTCGAGTTTCGATGGTTGCCTGACTGACCATGGCTTGCTCCTCTGAAGAATGGACGCACGGTAGCGTCCTGGAGCACTCGCGGCATCGCTTGAATTACCCATGCGCCGCGCACGGCCGCATGGGTGTTTCTCCCCACGACGCCGCAGGATCAGATCAGGTGGTGCCGGAAAGCGTAGGCGGTGGCGGCCGCTCGCGAAGAAACGTCGAGCTTCGTGAAGATGTTGCTGACGTGCCGGTCCACCGTCTTCTCGCTCAACGAGAGCGCCGCAGCGACCGCCTTGTTGGTCTTCCCCGCGGCGACCAGGCGAAGCACCTGCAGCTCGCGCGCCGTCAGCCCGTGGGAGGGGGCAGCGGCCGCGCGGGCGAGGGATTCGATGCGCGCGACGTCGGGCGTTGCGTGGAGCTCCTCGAAGACCGCGCGCGCGGCGCCCAGCTCGAGGCGGCCGCCATCGTCATCGCCGAGGGCTCGGCAGGCGAGTCCGATCAGGGCCCGTGCACGCGCGGCCTGGTACGGCGCTTGCGCTTGCTGCCAGCAGTGCGCGGCTTCCCTCAGCGGACCGAGGGCGGCCGCGGCGTCGCCCTCGGCAAGGGCGATTGCCCCGCGCGCCTGCGCGGCCATCGCGTCGAGCACCGTGCTGCCCATGCCCCGCGCGATGTCCTGCAGCTCGCGGCAGGCGCTGCGCGCTTCCTCGAGGTCGCGTGTCGCGAGCATGATTTCCACATGCGCCGGCAACAGCCGTGCACGCTGCGCGCGGTCCGTGGCAGCCCGCACGGCGCGGCGCATGGCAGCGGTCGCCGCATCGGTGCGTCCTTGCGCCAGGCGCAGAAGCGCCAGGCCCGGCTGCGGTTCCCACCCCCACTGACTGGCGCGGCGATAGGCTTCCTCGGCCGCCGGGACTTCGCCGCGCAGGCGATGCACCTCGGCGCGCTGGTAGAACGCCGCGGCGGAGGCCTGGCGGTTGCCGACCTGCGCGCAGCGCTCGCAGGCAAGCTCGGCCTCGCGCAGCGCATCGTCCCAGGCGCCGTGCATCTGCAGGATCTCGGCGCGATGCGCGAGGCATACACCCGTGAACGCGACCATCTGCGGGCGCTCCGCGCACCACTTGGCAAGGGCGGAGGTCCACTCCCGCGCTCGCCCGAGCGCATACACCTGCTGGCACCCGTCGATGACGCTGCAATAGGTCAGCCCAGTGATGAGCGGCGAGAGCCCGCCGGCGCTGACCGTGAGCATGGCCTCGTCGAGCAGCGCCAGTCCGCGCTCGGCCCATCCCTGCGCGATCAACACCCGTCCCTGCAGGTGCCGGGCGCAGGCGCTCAGATCGGCCTCGCCGAAACGCTCGCCGATCTCCGCGGCGCGTGCCGCAGTGGCGTAGGCCGTCGCGTGGTCGCCGGCGTCGAGGTGATGGCTCACCGCCGGCAGCAGCAGATAGCCGTGTTCGACGCAGTCGCCCTCTTCGCGCTCGAGCAAGCGCTGCGCCCGCCCGAGCCAGCCATTCGCGCGGCCGGCCTCTCCCCGGAATAGAAGACGCAGTCCCAACCAGAACGCGCAGCGAACGGCGCGCCGGTTCTCGCCCGCCTCCAGGTATGCCTGGTGGGCGCGATCGAGCGCACCCAGGTAATCCTCGTCGCGCCCGATGAGGTACGCCGCGTTCGCGAGCAGTTCGAGGTCCGCCCCTGGCAAGGCGGTGGACCGCTCGGCTGCCGAGAGCACGCGATAGGCGTCGGCCCAGGCGTGCTGCTCGTACAGCTTGCGGCCGCGCTCGAGAGCCTCGCGCGCAGGGGGGTCGTGATCGAAATCGCTCATCCGCGTGCCTCCCACCCCCCGGTGGAAATCTAGCAGATCGGCGCAATCGGGGCGAAGCCCCTAGCGATCCGCCCTCCGCGTCAGGTCCCCACGGGGGCGATTGCCGCCGTTGACTCGGGGGCCGTGGGCGAACTTCGCGCGCGGCACGCGCCCGCCGGCGCGGCGCAGGGCGAGCGGCGGTCCGGCCGGGTGCCACTCGAGGCCGAGCTTGCGCATGAGCGACAGCGCATCGAACGGCGCCTTCACCTTCATGTCGTTGTCGAAGTACACGTAGACATCGCGGCCGGCCCGGTCCCAGGCGCGGATGCGCCTCGCCCATGCGTCGAGGCTACGCGTCGTGTAGCCGCTCGCATAGATCTCCTTGTCCCCGTGCAGGCGCACGTAGACGAAGGGGGCGGTGACATCGAAGAGCTTCGGCCACTTGCCCGCGGTGTCGGCGACAACGAGTCCCACGCGGGATTTTCTCAACAGAGAAACGAAATCATCGTTGACGAAGCTCGGGTGCCGGATCTCGATCGCATGGCGCAGCGGCCGGTCGGTGCCGATGGCGAGCCGGGCGCGGCCGGTCATGCGCGTGTCGCGCCGGCGCGCGAGCGCAAGCGCCTGCCCCGTGGTGCGCGGCAGGAGCCGGAAGAAGGCGTCGAGGCGTTCCGGGTCGAAGCGGAACCTCTCCGGGAGCTGCCACAGGAAGGGCCCCAGCTTCTCCTCGAGCGCGAGGACGCCCGAGGCGAAGAAGTTGGCGAGCGGCTTCTCGATGTTGGCGAGCCGCAGCAGGTGCGTGATATAGCGCGATCCCTTGACGGCAAAGACGAAGCCGGCAGGCGTCTCGCGGTACCACTGCTCGTAGTACTCGGGGCGCTGCAGCGAGTAGAACGAGCCGTTGATCTCGACGGTGGGGAAGTGCCGGCCGCAGTATTCGAGTTCGCGCCGCTGCGCGAGGCCCTCGGGATAGAAAACGCCGCGCCAGGGTGCGTAGCGCCAGCCGGAAATGCCGACTCTGATCAAGCGAACTTCAGTTTCTTCCAGGACTCCAGTTTCCGCACCTGCTCGAGCGCTTTCTCGTCGGTAAGGTCGAGCCGCAGCGGCGTCATCGCTTGCCGGGAACCACCTTGCCGTCGTAGTGCCTCATCGACTGGCAGGTCCAGCGCGTGCCGCGCGGCGCCCGGGCGGGAAAGTTGACGTTGACGAGGGGTAGCTCCGGCGCCTCTAGCAGCGCCTCGAGAACGGTGGCGACCCAAGGCTTTAGCAGCTCAAAGTCCGGCTGCTCACGGTCGGTGGCGGGCGCGCTCAGCGCAATGCCGCGCAAGCCCAGCAGCGCCGCCTGCTTCGCGCCGGCGAGCGTGCCCGAGTGCCAGATAGCGTTGCCGAGGTTGGCGCCGATGTTGATGCCCGAGAGGACGAGATCGATCTTTTCCCAGAGCGTGGTGCCGAGCATGACGCAGTCGCCCGGCGTGCCATTGACGCGGTAGGCGTCCAGGCCTGGCAGCGGCGTGCGCTTGTAGGTCACCGGCCGCGACGCGGTGATGGCGTGGCTCGCGGAGGACATCTCCACGTCGGGCGCGACGATGCGCACTTCGCCGAACCGGGAAGCCACCTGCGCCAATGCGGCTATGCCGGGGCTATAGACGCCGTCGTCGTTCGTGATGAGGATGCGCATGATGACCA
>JAQSVY010000372.1 GCA_029266935.1 Burkholderiales bacterium | reverse complement strand
GCGCTCCTTGCGGCTGGAGACGAAGTTCCACCACATGTGCCGCTCGCCCAGGGGCTCGCCGCCGAGAAGCAAGACCCGGGAGGCCAGGCTCGCCTTCACCAGAAGGTCTTTTCCGGATTTAAAAACAAGGAGCTGGCCGGCCGGGAAGCGCCTGCTGCCAACCTCGACCTCGCCTTCGGCGACATAGGCGGCGCGCTCCTCGTGCTCCGCAGGCACCGTGACACTCGCGCCCGCCGCCAGCTCGGCGACGGCGTAGAAGATCGGCGAGAAGGTCGGGACCGGCGATCTCGCGCCGTGCAGCGTGCCGGCAATGAGCCGCAGCCCGCCTTCGAGCACCGCGGGCCCGGCGGCGCGCAAGGCGGGCGGCGTGCGCTCGGAATGCACGATGCCGCGCCCGGCGGTCATCCAGTTCACCTCGCCGGGAAGGATCGGCTGCACCGTGCCGAGGCTGTCGCGATGGAGAATTTCTCCTGAAAACAAATAAGTAATCGTCGCGAGGCCGATGTGCGGGTGCGGGCGCACGTCGAGTCCCTTGCCGGCAGCGAGGCGCACCGGACCCATCTGGTCGAAGAAGACGAACGGCCCGACGGCGCGCTTTTCGACGGCGGGGAGGGCGCGACGAACCTGGAAGCCGTCGCCCAGGTCGCGTGTCTTGGGTACGATCAACGCGGCTATCATGCAGCGATGTTAGTCGGACACGAAGCGCAGGGCCACCGCGGCGCCTTCACGATCGAACGCGAAGGCAAGCGGCTTGCCGAGCTCACCTACACCGTCGCGGGAAGCCGCGTGATCCTCGACCACACCACTGTGGAGGACGAGCTGCGCGGCACGGGAGCGGGGCGGGAGCTCGTGAGAGCGGCGGTCGAATGGGCGCGCGCCAACGATCGGCGGCTGATGCCGCTATGCCCTTATGCTCGCTCGGTCTTCGACAAGACCCCGGAATACCGGGACGTACTCGCCTAGCCGCATACTCCGACGTAGCCGCAGGCGGTGCAGTAGTCGCAGCCGTCCTTGCGGATGAGCGTGGTGTTGCCGCACTCCGGGCACTTCGCGCCGGCGAGGACGGGATTCGTCTCTTTCTCCGGAGACTCGAGGATTCCCATCTGCGTCTTGGGGCGGCCTTCCTCGTCAAGGATGCCGAGCATCGCGTAGCGGTGCAGGATCAGCCGCGCTCCTCGTCAAGGATGCCGAGCATCGCGTAGCGGTGCAGGATCAGCCGCGCGAGGTACGACACCGTCGAGGGAAAGGTCTGCTGCTTGCGGCTGCCGGGCACGAAGGCCATGAAGTCGCCGAGCGGCTCCGGGAACTCGAGGAGCTTGCGCAGCTTCATGCCAACCCACGCCGGGTCGAGCACCCGCATGTCGAGCGACAGGATCTTGCAGAGGCCGTCGAGCGTGCGCGGGTACTCGCCGGAGAGCCACATGGAATAGGGCCTGGTCACGCCGTCCGGAAGGGCGATCTCCTTCAGGCCCAGGACGAAGTCGTCGCCGGTGCGCGCGTTGAAGACGTCGACCGTCCAGGAGATCGTGCCGTCCGGGCCGGTCTTGGGCTCCTTCAGCGCGAACATCGCATCCATGACCGGAGAGGCGGCTTGCTCGCCCTGCAACGAGAACTGATCCGCGTGCAAGCCTGAAAAAAGCTGCTCTACGCGCCAGCGTACGACCTGGGCGAAGGCCGCGACCACCGAAGGCATGCGCTTCTTCTCGCCGCGCGGCGGGAAGGGCATGTCGAAGCCGTCGTCGCCGCCCGCCTTGGCGAGCGCATCGAGCTTGAGCTTGAGCCAGCCGCGGTCGTTGGCGCGCATGTCCATCGAAAGCGTCTTGGCGAGGGCGCCGAGACCGCGCGGCTGCTCGCTGCCGTTCACCCAGACCTCGAAGGGATGCGGCGCGCCGTTCTCGACATGGCCGACGAACACCGCGAAGCGGTACTGCGGGTGCTCGATCATGTAGGTCCACGCCGGGTTGCCCGCGGAGAGGTCCGGGCGGCCCGGCCAGCGCAGCGACGCGAGCACCGGCGCCGGCACGCTCTTGATCGAGATGCGGCGGTTGGTGTCGTCCTGGACGAAGTCCTGCGGCTTCGGCGCCACCGAGAGCACCGAGCCGAGCACCTTGTTCGGCCGGTAGGTGGCGAGGCCCTTCAGGCCCGATTTCCAGGCGCGGAAGTAGAGGTCCTGGAACTCGCCGTAGGGATAGTCCTCCGGCACGTTCACCGTCTTCGAGATGCTGGTGTCGACGTAGGGCGCCACCGCCGCCACCATCTCCTCGTGCGCCTGCGCCGTGAGCTCGAGTGCGGTGACGAAGTAGGGCGGCAGGTTGTCGACGTCTCCGCCGGCGGCCTTGTAGCGGCGCCAGGCGTGATCCTCGACTGAATACTCCTGCACGCCCTCGTCGATGCGCTTCTTGCGCGTGTAGACCCACGAGAAGGGCGGCTCGATGCCGTTGGAGGCGTTGTCGGCGAAGGCAAGGCTGATCGTGCCGGTCGGCGCGATCGATAGCAGGTGCGAATTGCGGATGCCGTGCTTGCCGATCAGGGCCTTGATCTCCTCGGGCAGCCGCGCCGCGAAGCTGGTGCCCGAGAGGTAGAGGTCGGCATTGAAGAGCGGGAAG
>JAQSVY010000149.1 GCA_029266935.1 Burkholderiales bacterium | reverse complement strand
GTGCTCCCCGACCTTGACGATCTTCATGGTGTTGGTGCCGCCGCTCTTGCCGATCGGCTCGCCGATGGTGAGCACGATCAGGTCGCCCTGCTTCACCACCTTGTGCTGCACCAGCGCCCGCTCGGCCTCCTGCAGCAGCTCCTCGCGGTCGTGGCCGACGTACTTCACCATCAGCGGGAACACGTCGCGAAACAGCGCGCAGCGGTAGCGCGTCGCCGTCTGCGAGGTGAGCGCGTAGATCGGCACGCCGCAGTTGAGCCGGCTCATCCACAGCGCAGTCGAGCCCGACTCGGTGAGCGAAGCGATCGCCTTGACCTTCAGGTGGTAGGCGGTGAACAGCGCCGCCATGGCGATCGACTGGTCGACGCGCGTGAACACGCGGTTCAGGAACTCCTGCTCGAGGCTGATCGGCTGCGTCTGCTCGGCTTCGAGGCAGATGCGGTCCATCGCCTCGATCACCTCGACCGGATAGCGGCCGCTCGCAGTTTCGGCCGAGAGCATCACTGCATCGGTGCCGTCGAGCACGGCGTTGGCGACGTCGGACACCTCGGCGCGCGTGGGCACCGGGCTCGATATCATCGACTCCATCATCTGCGTCGCGGTGATGGTCAGCTTGTTCTGCTCGCGCGCGAGGCGGATCATCTTCTTCTGCAGCGCCGGCACCGAGGCGTCGCCCACCTCCACGGCGAGGTCGCCGCGCGCCACCATGATGCCGTCGGAGCCATGCATGATGTCGAGCAGCGCCGCGGCCCCGACGGCCTCGGCGCGTTCGATTTTGGCGATCAGGAAGGCCTTGCCGCCGGCGGCGCGCATCAGCTCCCTCGCCATGTACATGTCGGCGCCGGTCTTGGGAAAGGACACGGCGAGGTAGTCGGCCTGAATCCTCGCGGCGGTCTTGATGTCCTCCATGTCCTTGGCGGTGAGCGCCGGGGCGGTGAGGCCACCACCCTGGCGATTGATGCCCTTGTTGTTCGAGAGCACGCCGCCATGGCGCACCATCGTGTGCACCTCCTCGCCGCGCACGTCGGTGACCTCGAGCACGATCTTGCCGTCGTCGAGGAGGAGCAGCGCGCCCGCCTCGACGTCGCGCGGCAGCTCCTTGTAGTCCAGGCCGACGCGATCGCCGTCGCCGAGCGCGCAGCCCGCGTCGAGGATGAAGCGCGTGCCCTTCTCGAGCGTGGTCTTGCCGTCCTTGAACTTGCCGATGCGGATCTTCGGGCCCTGCAGGTCGCACATGATGGCCACCGTGCGGCCGGTCTTGGCGGCAAGCTTCTTCACCAGGTTGGCGCGCGCCTCGTGGTCCTGCGAGCTGCCGTGCGAAAAGTTCAGGCGCACGACGTCGACCCCGGCGCGGATCATGCGCTCGAGGATGGCCGGCTCGGATGACGCAGGACCGAGGGTGGCGACGATCTTGGTGCTGCGAAACATGCGGACTCCTACTGTAGCAGAAGCACACCGCGGCCGATGACCGTCTCGCCGGCCGCGTTGCGGGTCTCGAAGCGAGCCGTCTTGTCCTGCAGGTCGGCATGCACGCTCAGCTGCGACGGCATCTCCACCATGCCGCTGAAACGGCACTGCACGCGGCGCACTGCGGCGGCATCAAGATCAAACTGCCTTAAAACTCTGGATACCGACAAGGCCAGCGTCGCCGTGCCGTGCAGGATGATGGCCGACAGCCCCGCCGTGCGCGCGTACGCGATGTCGGTGTGGATCGGGTTCCAGATGCGCGCGCACTCGGTATAGACATGGGCGGCGGTGACCGGAACATCGATCCTGGAATATTCCACGAACCGCGCTTCGGCGGGAGCCGGGTCCGCGACCTCCTCGAGCGCGCGGTCGCCGCCCTCGACGCTCACGCCGCGGTAGAGGGCGCCGAAGTCGGTCGTCGTGACCGGCTCGCCGGCGGCGTCGCGCGCCTCGAAGCGGAAGACGACGAAGGCGCCGGGCTTTCGCTGCGTCACGGCGATGATGCGCGCCCAGGTGCGCAGGCGGTCGCCGCCCCGGGGCGCGCGATGGATGCGAAGGTCGTGCTGCGCGTGCAAAAGCTGCGGGAAAAGCGGCTTCAGCGCCGGCAGCGCGCGCAACGGCTGCGCCACCGGCCACTCGTAGCAGACGGGGAACAGCGGGTGCGCCATCACGCCGCGCTCGGTGTCGTAATAGCGCGGATCGGTCTCGCCGACCCCGGCGCTGTAGGCCATCAGCCAGCGCGCGTCGATCGACGCCTCGAGCGGCCCGGCTTGCTCCCCGACGATCGCGCTCGAGAGCTTCACCTGGCGAGATGCAGCACTAACTCGCGCGCGGCGCCGCGGCGGCGATGCTCCCAGAGGTAGATGCCCTGCCAGGTACCCAACACGAGTTTTCCCTGGGAGATCGGTATTGAAAGGGAGGATGCGGTGAGAGCGGCCTTGATGTGCGAGGGCATGTCGTCCGGCCCCTCGGCGTCGTGGCTGTAGAACGCGTCGCCCTCGGGCACCAGGCGGTTCAGCCAGCGCTCGAGGTCGTGCCTCGCGGTCGGGTCGGCATTCTCCTGGACGACGAGGCTCGCTGAGGTGTGGCGCAAGAACAGCGTGCACAGCCCCTCCTGGATGCCTTCCCCCTGCAGAATTTTTTCGACTTCGCGAGTGATCTCGCGCATTCCCTGCCCGCTTGTCTCGATGGTGAGGTGCCTAACCATCGGCCCGGGCTTCGAGCGCGGCCACGGCGGGCAGGGTCTTTCCTTCCAGGAACTCGAGGAATGCGCCGCCTGCCGTCGAGATGTAGTCGATGTCGCCTTCGATGCCGAACTTGTGGATCGCCGCGATCGTGTCGCCGCCGCCGGCGAGCGAGAAGGCTGTCGACGCGGCAATGGCGCGGGCGAGCGTCTCGGTGCCCTTCGCGAACGGCGCCTTCTCGAAAACACCCACCGGGCCGTTCCAGACGATCGTCCCCGCCTGCGCCACGACCTTGGTCAGCTCCGTCCGGGAATTGGGCCCGATGTCGAGGATCATCTCGTCGTGGGCAACGTCGTCGACCGATTTTGTCTTCGCACTCTTATCTTCAAAGCCTTTTGCGACGACCACGTCCGATGGCAGCGGCACCCTGGTCGCCGCCAGGATCTTCCTCGCTTCGGCCACGAGGTCCGGCTCGGCGAGCGATTTCCCGATCGGCTTGCCCTGCGCGAGGAGGAAGGTGTTGGCGATGCCGCCGCCGACCACGAGCTGGTCGACTTTCTTCGCCAGCGCAGCGAGGACCGTGAGCTTGGTCGAGACCTTCGAGCCGGCGACGATGGCGACCAGCGGCCGCTTCGGACTGGCGAGCGCCTTGCCGAGCGCGTCGAGCTCCGCCGCCATCAGCGGGCCGGCGCAGGCGACTTTGGCGAACCTCGCCGCGCCGTGCGTGGTCGCCTCCGCGCGGTGCGCGGTGCCGAAGGCGTCGTTCACATACACGTCGCAGAGCGCGGCGATCTTGCGCGCGAGCGTGTCGTCGTCGGCCTTCTCGCCCGTGTTGAACCTGCAGTTCTCCAACATCAGCAACCGAGAGCTGCCATGGTGAAGTTTCAAGTAATCGAGAAGCTCTCGTCTCTTGTCCTCGGGCAGCTCCTTGCCTTCCAAGCCCTCGATGCTTGGAATACTGATCCAGTCCCTGACCAGAGGGACTTCCATCTTGAGAAGTCCGGCCAGGTGCGTTGCGATGGGGGCCAGGGATTCTTTTTTATTGAATTGACCTTCTTTAGGCCGACCCAGGTGAGAGGTCACCATTACCAGTGAAGCACCCTGTTTCAAGGCATATTCGATCGCCGGCACCGAGGCGCGGATGCGCGTGTCGTCGGTGATCGCACCGGAGTCGTCCTGCGGCACGTTGAGGTCGGCGCGGATGAAGACCCGCCTGCCGCGCAGGTCGACCTCCGACATCCGCTTGAAGCGCACGCCTATTTCGCGAGCGCGGCGCCCACCTCAGCGAAGACCGCGGCGACGTCCAGCATGCGGTTGGAGAAGCCCCACTCGTTGTCGTACCACGAGGACACCTTGACGAGCGTGCCGTCGGAGACGCGCGTCAGCGTCGAATCGAAGATCGAGCTCGCCGGGTTGTGGTTGAAGTCCGAGGACACGAGCGGCTCGGTGCTGTACTCGAGGATGCCCTTGAGGTCGGAGTCGCACGCCTGCTTCACCGCGCGATTGACTTCCTCGACCGTGGTCGGCTTCTTCGCCACGAAGGTGAGGTCGACGATCGAGACGTTGATGGTCGGCACGCGGATCGAGTAGCCGTCGAGCTTGCCGTTGAGGTGCGGCAGCACCAGGCCGACCGCCGCGGCGGCGCCGGTCTTGGTCGGGATCATGTTGTGCGTCGCGGAGCGCGCGCGGCGCAGGTCCTTGTGGAAGACGTCGGTGAGGACCTGGTCGTTGGTGAAGGAATGGATGGTGTTCATCAGGCCGCAGGCGACACCGATGCGGTCGTCGATCGCCTTCACCAGCGGCGCCAGGCAGTTGGTGGTGCACGAGGCGTTGGAAATGACCGTATCGTCCTCCTTCAAGGAGGCATGGTTAACCCCGAAAACGACGGTGCGGTCGACGTCCTTTTCGCCGGGTGCCGAGATGATCACTTTCCTCGCGCCGGCCTGTAGGTGCGCGCCGGCCTTCGCCTTGCTGGTGAACAGCCCCGTGCACCCCATGGGCGGTGTCGTACTTGAGGAGGTGCGCGTTGGTCTGCGCGTCGCCCAGGTCGTTCACGGCGACGAACTGCAGGCCGTGCTTCTTGCCGCCCTCATAGTGGGCGCGCAGCACCATGCGGCCGATGCGGCCGAATCCGTTGATGGCTACCTTGATCATGGCTTCTCTCCTAAGACTTTTTTCACCGCCGCGGCGACATTTTCGGGCGTGAATCCGAAATGCCTGAAGACGTCGGCGGCCGGCGCCGATTCGCCGAAGCGGTCGATGCCGACCACCGCGCCCTCGAGGCCGACGTACTTGCGCCAATAGTCGCTGACGCCGGCCTCGACCGCTACCTTTGGGACTTGCGCCGGGAGGACCGAGTTCCGGTATTCCGCGCCCTGGCGATCGAACACGGTGGTCGAGGGCATCGACACGACGCGCACCGGCACGCCGGCCTGCGCCAGCAGTTTCTGCGCGCCCAGCGCGAGTTGCACTTCCGAGCCGGTGGCGATGATCACCGCCCGCGGGTCGGCGGCGTCCGAAAGGACATAGGCGCCCCTGGCGACCCCGTCCGGCGATTCGCGCATGCAGAACGGCAGGTTCTGCCGGCTGAGGAGCAGCGCCGTCGGCCCGTCCTGGCGGCGCAGCGCTGCCGCCCACGCCACCGCCGTCTCGACGCTGTCGCAGGGCCGCCAGACATCCATCTGCGGGATCAGCCGCAGGGTGGCGGCGTGCTCGACCGGCTGGTGCGTCGGGCCGTCCTCGCCCAGGCCGATCGAGTCATGCGTCAGCACGTAGACGACGCGGATCTTCATCAGCGCCGCCATGCGCAGCGCATTGCGGGCGTAGTCCGAGAAGACGAGGAAGGTGCCGCCATACGGGATCAGCCCGCCGTGCAGCGCAATCCCGTTCATCATCGCGCACATGCCGAACTCACGCACGCCGTAGAAGATGTGGTTGCCTTCCACGGCCCCCGGCGCGATGGCCCTGGAGGCCTTGACCATCGTAAGGTTTGAGCCCGTCAGGTCGGCCGATCCGCCCACGAGCTCCGGCAGCGCCGCCTTCAGCACCTCGAGCACGTTCTGCGAGGCCTTGCGGCTCGCCACCGTTTCGGCTTTCTGCTGGAAATCCGCCAGCAGCGAGCCGACGACTTGTTCAAACCCCGGGGGGAGTTCGCGGGTCATGCGACGCCTGAATTCCGCGGCTTCCGAAGGAAATTGCTTCTCGTACGAGTCGAGAAGCCTGGTCCATCTCTTCTCGGCCCGTTTTCCTGCTTCCCGCGCATCCCAGGCCTGCTTCACGGGCTCGGGAATCTCGAACGGGGCATGCGCCCAGCCGATGGCGGCGCGCGTCGCCGCGACTTCGTCCGCCCCGAGCGGCGCGCCGTGCGCGGCGCCGGTATTGGCCTTCTTCGGCGCGCCCTTGGCAATGACGGTCTTGCAGCAGATGAGCGTCGGACGGGACTTCTCGCGCTTGCCTTTGCGGATTGCGCGGTTCACCGCCTCGACGTCGTGGCCATCGACGTCCGGGATCACCTGCCAGCCGTAGGCGGCGAAGCGCTTGGGCACGTCGTCGGTGTACCAGTGCGCGATCTCGCCCTTGTCGGAGTCGATCGAGATGCCGTTGTCGTCGTAGAAGGCGATCAGCCTGGCGAGGCCGAGGGTGCCGGCCAGCGCCCCGGCCTCGTGCGAGATGCCTTCCATCATGCAGCCATCGCCCATGAAGACATACGTGAAATGCTCGACGAGATCGAAGCCCGGCCGGTTGAACTGCGCGGAAAGGAGCTTCTCCGCAAGCGCCATGCCGACCGCGTTGGCGAAGCCCTGGCCGAGCGGGCCGGTTGTGGTCTCGACGCCCGGGGCGTAGCCGTACTCGGGATGGCCGGGGGTCTTCGAGCCGAGCTGGCGGAAGCGCTTGAGCTCCTCCATCGGCAGTGCGTAGCCGGTGAGGTGCAGCAGCGCATAGAGGAGCATTGAGCCGTGCCCGTTGGAGAGCACGAAGCGGTCGCGGTTGGGCCAGGCCGGATTCCCGGGGTTGTGCCGCAGGTGGCGCGTCCAGAGCGCCACGGCAATCTCCGCCATGCCCATCGGCATGCCCGGATGCCCCGACTTCGCCGCCTCGACTGCGTCCATGGCGAGGGCGCGAATGGAATTGGCGAGCGCGCCGTCGGTTGCCTTCGCGGTGACGGGAGATTCCATGGGGAGGGCGCAAATTATACTCAGCGCATGCTCCTGCTCCCGTTCAGCAGCCCGGTCGATTTCGAACACTGCGTCTCCTGCGACTCCCCCGAGGCGGGGAGAGAGGCGGGCCACTGGTTCGTCTTTCGCGGCGACCAGCTCGCCGTCGAAATGGGCCCGCTTGAGCGCCCGTCGGACGATTTGCGAGTGCGCGCCCGGCCTGCCTGGGCCCGACTGCCGTTGCAAAAAAACCACAATTGGTTGGGGGGCGCTGCAGTCCGAACGCTATATCTAGGGCGTCTACAGGGCGTCGACTGCTGGATGGCAGAGCTTGCCCCCGAGGCAGAAGCGCCGAGCGGACTATCCTGGCAGAGCCTCCGCGCGCTCTTCTCGGTGCTCGACGATGCGCACTTCGCGCTCGCCGGCCGGGCGCTGCAGCTGCTCGACTGGGACCGCAACCACCAGTTCTGCGGGCGCTGCGGCACGCCTACGCAGGCGAAGCGGGAGGAGCGGGTGCGCGTCTGCCCCGCCTGCAGGCTCTCCGCCTATCCGCGGGTCGCCCCCGCGGTAATGGCGCTGATCAAGAAGCAAAATCAGATTCTGCTGGCGCGCAGCCCGCACTTTCCCCCGGGCATGTACAGCGCGCTCGCCGGCTTCGTCGAGCCCGGCGAGTCCCTCGAGCAGTGCCTGGAGCGCGAGGTCGCCGAGGAAGTCGGCGTGCAGATAAGCAACACGCGCTACTTCGCGAGCCAGCCGTGGCCGTTCCCGCACTCGCTGATGATCGCGTTCGTGTGCGAGTGGAAGAGCGGCGAGCTCACGCCGCAGGCCGGAGAAATCGAGGCGGCAAATTGGTTCGAAGTATTGCAATTACCTAAACTTCCAAGCAAAATCTCGATCGCTCGAAGATTGATCGACGCGGTTGTCGAAGAAGTCAAGAGC
>JAQSVY010000148.1 GCA_029266935.1 Burkholderiales bacterium | reverse complement strand
CCCGGGCGATCGCGTCGGCACGCTTGCCTGGAACGGGTACCGGCACTACGAGCTCTACTACGCGATCTCCGGCATGGGCGCGGTGATCAACACCGTCAATCCACGCCTCTTTGCCGACCAGATCATCTACATCTCCAACCACGCGGAGAACGCCGCGCTCTTCTTCGATCCGACGTTCATCCCGCTGGTGGAGAAGCTCGCGCCGCAGCTGGAGAGCATCAAGCACTACGTGCTGATGACCGACCGCGCGCACATGCCGAGGGCCAAGATTCAGAATCTCTTGTGCTATGAGACTCTCTTGGAGCAGGAATCCGATGCGTACGAGTGGCCCTCGTTCGACGAGCGCACCGCGGCGGCGCTCTGCTACACCTCGGGCACTACCGGCAATCCGAAGGGCACGCTCTACTCGCACCGCTCGACCATCATCCACGCCTACGGTGCCGCGCTTCCCGACGCCCTCAACCTCTCGGCCCGCGACTCGGTGCTTCCGGTGGTGCCGATGTTCCACGCCAACGCCTGGAGCCTGCCCTACACGTGCACCATGGTGGGCGCCAAGATGGTCTTCCCCGGCCCGCACCTCGACGGAAAGTCGGTGTACGAGCTGATCGAGCAGGAGAAGGTGACGCTCTCGGCCGGGGTGCCGACCGTTTGGCTGATGCTGCTGAACCACATGGGCGGGAACAAGCTCAAGTTCTCGACCCTCGATCGCACGGTGATCGGCGGCTCCGCCTGCCCGCCGTCGATGATCCGCGCCTTCCAGGAGGATTACGGCGTCAAGGTGTTCCACGCCTGGGGCATGACCGAGATGAGCCCGCTCGGCACCGTGGGCACTCTCAAGGCGAAGCAGGAGACGCTCGACAAGGACACCCGCCTCGCCGTGCAGGCGAAGCAGGGGCGCGGCATTTTCGGCGTCGAGATGAAGATCGTCGATGAGGAGGGAAAGGAGCTCCCTTGGGACGGCAAGCGCTTCGGCAACCTCATGGTGCGCGGCCCCTGGATCGCGAACGGGTACTTCAAGGGCGAGGGTGGCGACGTGCTGAAGGACGGCTGGTTCCCCACCGGCGACGTGGCCACCATCGACCCCGACGGCTACATGCAGATCACCGACCGCTCCAAGGACGTCATCAAGTCCGGCGGCGAGTGGATCAGCTCGATCGACCTGGAGAACATCGCGGTGGCGCACCCGGCGATCGCCGAGGCCGCGGTGATCGGCGTGAAGCATCCGAAGTGGGACGAGCGCCCGGTGGTGGTGGCGGTGAAGAAGCCCGGCCAGGACGTCTCGAAGGCTGATCTCCTCAAGTTCTACGAGGGCAAGATCGCCAAGTGGTGGATGCCCGACGACGTGCTGTTCGTGCCGGAGCTGCCGCACACCGCTACCGGGAAGCTCTCCAAGCTTACGCTGCGGCAGCAGCTGAAGGACTACAAGCTCTCCGCCTGAGTGGCCGCGCTCGACGAGACACTCGGCAAGGCTTCGCTCTTTCGCTCTGGTACGCCGTCGGCGCGCTGCTCATCAGCGGTGCTTTCTATGCCGCGGTGGCGAGCGGCTGGAGCCAGCGCTTCGCCGATCCCGGCATGGTGGTGTGGCAGTCGGCGGTCGGGCTGGCGATGCAGATCGGCGTGGTGGTCCACGCGCCGCAGATCGCCTGGCCCTGGCTTGCCAATCTCTTCACCGTGTTCGCGTTCGGCATGATCTGGATCCCGGTGACGGCCTCGATCGCGCTGTGGGCGGCCGGCGCGGCGCTCACCGGCGCTTTCCTGTACGCCTTCTCCGCCCGCGCGGCGATGGCGGTCTCGTCCCCGGCCGAGCTTCTGCTCTCGTGGATCTTCTTCTCGCTGGTGCTCGGCCGCTGCGTGTTCCTCAGCGTCTACGCCGCCGGGATGCGCGAGCGCCTTGCCGAGAGCCGGCGCAAGCTCGCCGAGTCCATGGCGCAGATCCAGGAGCTCGTGAGCCACGACGAGCTCACGAAGACGCTCAACAGGCGCGCGCTCATGGCGCGCCTTGAGCAGGAGCGCGCGCGCGCAGAGCGCAGCGGCCAGGACTTCAGCGTGGCGCTGCTCGATCTTGACCGCTTCAAGGCGGTGAACGACACGCACGGCCACGCCGCCGGCGATGCGGTGCTGGTGCAGTTCGCGCGCATCGTCCATGACACAATGCGCGAGACCGACGTCTTCGGCCGCCATGGCGGCGAGGAGTTCATGATGATCCTGACCACCAGCACGCCCGAGGCCGCGCAGGACGCCCTGGAGCGCGTTCGCGTCGCGGTGCACGCGCACGACTGGAGCGCCATCGCCCCCGGCATCGCCGTCACCGTCTCCGCCGGGGTGACCGGCTGGCGCCGCGGCGAGGGCGTGGCGCAGATGCTGCGTCGCGCCGACGGTGCGCTCTACGAAGCGAAGCACGCCGGCCGCGACCAGGTGCGCGCCGCATGAGCGGCAACGTCATCGCCACGACTGCCGGGCGCGTCGCGCGCATCGCGCTCGCGCGGCCGGAGAAGAAGAACGCCCTCACCGGCGAGATGTACGCGCAGCTCACCGCAGCGCTGCTCGCCGCGGGGCGCGATCCGCAGGTGCGCGTGGTGCTCCTGCAGGGTAGCCGCGAGTGCTTCACTGCCGGCAACGACGTTTCGGACTTCCTCAAGCGCGAGCCCGGCGAGGCCTCGCCGGTGTTCGGCCTTTTCCAGGTGCTGCCCGCGCTCGAGAAGCCGGTGGTGGCGGCGGTGGCCGGCCCGGCGGTGGGCATCGGCACGACGCTGCTTCTGCACTGCGACCTCGTCTTCGCCGCCGCGGACGCGCGCTTGCAGCTCCCCTTCGTGCCGCTGGGCATCGTGCCCGAGTTCGGCTCGACGCTGCTGCTGCCGCGCCTGTCGGGCTACCAGCGCGCGGCGAAGCTGCTGCTGCTCGGCCAGCCCTTCACGGCGCAGGAGGCCTTCGAGGCGGGCATCGTTACCGAAGTCGTTTCGAAAGAGACGCTGTTCGAAAAAGCAGAAGCGGCGGCGGCCATGCTGGCGGCGCTTCCGCCCGAGTCGCTCAAGCTCACCAAGCGGCTGATGAAGCAGGGCAGCGCGAAGGAGCTCGAGGCGCGCATCGCCGAGGAAGGCCGCATGCTCATCGAGCGGCTCGCCTCGCCCGAGGCGAAGGAGGCGATGAGCGCCTTCCTCGAGAAGCGCAAGGCCGACTTTTCGCGCTTTTGAAGCTGAAGAAATGACCAGCATCCGCGACCTGCAGAGCCACGTCGGCGAGGAAGTGGCCATCTCGCCCTGGCTCGAGGTGAGCCAGGAGCGCATCGACACCTTCGCCAGGGCGATCGAGGATTTCCAGTGGATCCACGTCGACCCGCGGCGCGCGAAGTCCTCGCCCTTCGGCGGCACCATCGCGCATGGCTTCCTGACGCTGTCGCTGCTCTCGCGCCTCTCGGAGATGACCTTCTCGTTCTCCGACCGGCGCATGGGCATCAACTACGGCCTGAACCGCGTGCGCTTCACCGCGCCGGTGCCGAGCGCCTCGCGCGTGCGCGCGCGCTTCACGCTGGCGAAGTACGAGCCGCTCGAGGGCAAGGGCGTGCAGGTCACCTGGAGCGTGGTGGTCGAGATCGAAGGGTCGGACAAGCCGGCGCTCGTGGCCGAGTGGCTCGGCCGCCACTACTACGCATGAGGTGGAAGCAGAGACCACCCGGATCCAACTGGGGCGAGTTCGGTCGCGACGACACGCGCGGGCGCATGAACCTGGTAACGCGCGAGAAGGTGCTGCAGGGCGTCGCCGAGGTGAAGGAGGGCATCGCATTCTGCCTGTCGCTGCCGCTCGACTATCCGGGCGGCAACGTGCTCAATCCGCGGCGGCATCCGCCACGCCTCGCGGCGACGCAGCGCGACGGCGCGAACCAGGGCCGGCAGAACTTCTGCTGGCCGCTCGGCGAGGACAACCCGGCGCACACCGATGTGGTGAGCGACGACCTGGTGCTGCTCACCCTGCAGTACTCGACGCAGTGGGACTCGTTCGCTCACGTCGGCTCGCGCTTCGACGCCGACGGCGACGGCGAGCGCGAGATCGTGTTCTACAACGGCTACCGCGGCGGCGAGGATGTCAAGCCGGCGCGCGAGAGCGCCGGCGCGGAGCCCTGGGCACGGTACGAAGGCACCGACGGCGGCAAGCTGGGCATCGACACGCTCGCCGAGCACGGCGCGCAGGGACGCGGCGTGCTCATCGATCTGCACCACCACTTCGGCCGGGAAAGAAGGCCGGTCGGATACGACGACCTGATGATGGTGCTGCGAAAGGATTCGGTTGAAATCGAGCGTGGCGACATGGTGTGCCTGTACACCGGCTTCGCCGACGTGCTTCTCGAGCTGCGCAAAGAACCGAAAGCAGAGTTGCTGCACAACACCTGCAGCGGGCTCGACGGGCGCGACCACCGGCTGCTGCAGTGGATCTCGGACTCGGGGCTCGCCTGCCTGATCGCCGACAACTACGCGGTCGAGCTGATCCCGATGCGCCTGACCCGGCCCCAGCCCCACGCGCTCATGCCGCTGCACGAGCATTGCCTGTTCAAGAACGGCATCCACCTCGGCGAGCTGTGGTATCTCACCGAGCTGGCGCGCTGGCTGCGCGAGCACCGCCGCAGCCGCTTCCTCCTCACCGCGCCGCCGCTGCGGCTGCCCGGCGCGGTCGGCTCGCCCGCGACGCCGATCGCCACGGTCTAGCGTTGTACGACACCATCATCGTCGGCGCCGGCTCGGCGGGCTGCGTGCTCGCCAACCGCCTCACCGAGGATCCGTCGCGGCGCGTGCTGCTGCTCGAGGCCGGCCCGCGCGACACGCACCTGTGGATCCACGTGCCGCTCGGCTACGGGCGCCTGTTCACCAAGAGCGAGGTGAACTGGGGCTACGAGTCGGAGCCCGAGCCGGCGCTGAACGGCCGGCGCGTCTTCACCCCGCGCGGCAAGGTGCTGGGCGGCTCCTCCTCGATCAACGGCCTCGTCTACATCCGCGGCCAACCCGAGGACTTCGACGGCTGGGGCATTCCCGGCTGGGGCTTCGCGGATCTCCTGCCCTACTTCAAGAAGGCGGAAAACCAGCACCGCGGCGCCGACGACTGGCATGGAACCGGCGGGCCGCTGGAAGTCGCCGACCTGCCGGACAAGCACGAGCTGTGCGACGCGTTCATCGCCTCCGCCGAGCGCCTCGGTATCCCGCGCAACGACGACTTCAACGGCGCGCGCCAGGAAGGCACGGGGTACTACCAGGCCACCGCCTGCCGCGGCCGGCGCTGCAGCACCGCTACGGGGTATCTCCGCCCGGCGGAGAAGCGCGCCAACCTCACCGTCCGGACCGGGGCGCTGGTGACCAGAATCGTGTTCGAGGGAAAGCGTGCCGTCGGCGTCGAATGCCAGGGAAAGATCTTCACGGGGAGAGAGGTCATCCTCAGCGGCGGCGCCTTCAACTCCCCGCAGCTGCTGCAGCTCTCGGGCGTGGGTCCGGGGGAGCTCCTGCAACGCCATGGCATCCCGATGGTCCACGACCTGCCCGGCGTGGGCGAGGACCTGCAGGACCATTTCTATGCGCGCACGTTCTGGCGTTGCTCGCGGCCGATCACGCTCAACGACGACATGCTCAGCCTGTGGCGAAAGGCCGGCATGCTCGCGAATTATGTTTTTCGAAAGAAAGGACCTTTGACCATCAGTGCAGGCTACGCCGCCGCCTTCGTGCGCACGCGGCCTGAGCTCGAGCGCCCCGACGCGCAGATCTACTTCATCAATTTCTCCACCGCGAAGCGCGGCGGCGTGCTGCACACGCATTCTGGCTTCACCTGCGCGGTGTCGCAGCTCCAGGTCGAGTCGCGCGGCTCGGTGCGCATCAAATCCGCGGATCCGACCGTGCAGCCCGCCATCCGCTACAACTATCTTTCCAGCGAGAACGACCGGCGCGTCATGGTCGAGGGCCTGAAGGTCGCGCGGAAGATCTGCACCACGGCGCCCATGCGCGACTACGTCGCGGGCGAATACTACCCGGGCGAAAAGGTGAAGAGCGACGAGGACTGGCTCGCCTTCTGCCGTGAAGTGGGCGAGACGGTTTTCCACCCGACCTCGACCTGCCGCATGGGCAAGGTTGTCGACTCGAGACTGCGAGTCCTGGGGTTGACGAATTTGCGCGTCGTCGATGCCTCGGTCATGCCGTCGGTGCCCTCGGGCAACATCAACGCGGCGGTCATCGCGGTGGCCGAGAAGGCCGCGGACCTCCTCCGGGAAGAGGCATGTGGGAGGTAGGGGCGCTCCTCGCGGTCGTGCTGCTGGTGCTCTTCTTCCTCGACAGCCTGCGCGCGCGGGAGCGCGCGGTGCG
>JAQSVY010000147.1 GCA_029266935.1 Burkholderiales bacterium | reverse complement strand
CGAGGTGATGCGGTTCGCCTTGCTGATGCGCAGGATCTTGCGCATCACCACCCACCACAGCGCGATCATCAGCGTCGGGCCGATGTAGATCGGCAGGAAGCCGACGCCATCGACTGCTGCCCGGCCGACGCTGCCGTAGAAGGTCCACGCCGTGGCGTAGACCGCGAGCGAGAGGCTGTAGATGTAGGGGCTTGCGATCACGGAGTGGCCGGCGTCTGCGCGCTTGTCGGCGTAGTAGGCGATCGCGAACAGCAGCCCCAGGTAGGCGAAGGAGGTGACGACGATGACCCAGCCTTGAAGCATCGGCGAGGCGGCTTAGCTAACCACGTCTCTCGATCACCCACGCCATGGCGGCAATCAGCACCGCCCAGGCGAAGAAGATCCAGGCGTACAGCACCGGGATGCCGAACACCGTGGCGGGCAGGTTGAACAGCGCCAGGATCGGGTAGTTGAACAGCACGAAACCGAGCAGGCACAGTCCGATCAGCCGCTGGCCCTTTGCCTCGAATTCGCCCATTCGTTCCTCCCCTCCGGGCCGGGCGCTTCGCCTACATCGCCTGCTTCAGCTGCTCCAGGATCGCCGGGTTCTCGAGCGTCGAGACGTCCTGCGTGATCTCCTCGCCGCGCGCGATAGAGCGCAGGAGGCGCCGCATGATCTTCCCCGAGCGGGTCTTGGGCAGATTCTCGCCGAAGCGGATGTCCCTGGGCTTGGCGATCGGCCCGATCTCCTTGGCTACCCACTGGCGCAGCTCTTCGGCGACCTTCTTCGCCTCCTCGCCGACCGGTCGCGGGCCCTTCAGGACCACGAACGCGCAGATCGCCTCGCCGGTGAGCTCGTCCGGGCGCCCGACCACGGCCGCCTCGGCCACCAGCTTGGAGTTCGCCACCAGCGCCGACTCGACTTCCATGGTGCCCAGGCGGTGCCCCGAGACGTTAAGCACGTCGTCGATGCGTCCGACGATGCGGTAGTAGCCCTCCTCGTCCATGCTCGCGCCGTCACCGGCGAGATAAAGCTTGTTCTTGAAGTCGTCGGGCCAATAGGTCTTCTTGTAGCGCTCGGAATCGCCCCAGATGGTGCGCAGCATCGAAGGCCAGGGCCGCTTGATGACGAGGATGCCGCCCTTGCCGCGACCGACGGACTGGCCGGTCTCATCGACGATGTCGGCGAAGATACCCGGCAGGGGCAGCGTGGCGGAGCCGGGCTTGGTCGGCGTCGCCCCCGGCAGCGGCGAGATGAGGTGGCCACCGGTCTCGGTCTGCCACCAGGTATCGACGATCGGGCAGCGGCCGCCGCCGACCGTCTCGTGATACCACATCCACGCCTCCGGATTGATCGGCTCGCCGACGGTGCCGAGGATGCGCAGGCTGGACAGGTCGTACTTCTTCGGCAGGTCGCCGCCGGCCTTGATGAGCGAGCGGATCGCCGTCGGCGCGGTATAGAAGACACTGACCTTGTGGTCCTGGATCAGCTTCCAGAAGCGCCCGGCGTCGGGATAGGTGGGCACGCCTTCGAACATGACTTCGGTCGCACCGACGGCGAGCGGGCCATAGGTGATGTAGCTGTGCCCGGTGACCCAGCCGACGTCCGCCGTGCACCAGAAGACATCGCTGGGCTTGTAGTCGAACACCCATTGCATCGTCAGCTTGCACCACAGCAGGTAGCCGGCAGTGGAATGCTGGATGCCCTTCGGCTTGCCGGTCGAGCCCGACGTATAGAGGATGAACAGAGGGTGCTCGGCGCCGATGTTCGTCGGCGCGCAGGTCTCGGGCTGGCCTTTCACCACGTCGTCCCACCATTTGTCGCGCGGCGCCTGCATTGCCACGGCGCTGCCGGTACGCTTGTAGACGATGACGTTGCGCACCTTCTCGCAGCCGCCCATGGCGAAAGCCTCGTCAACGACCGGCTTGAGCGGGATCTCGCGCCCGCCGCGGAACTGGCCGTCCGCCGTGATGACTTCGGTCGCGCCGGCGTCGATGATGCGCTCCTGCAGGCTCTTCGCCGAGAAGCCGCCGAACACCACCGAGTGCGTGGCGCCAATGCGCGCGCAGGCCTGCATCGCCGCCACGACCTGGATCGACATCGGCATGTAGATGAGCACGCGGTCGCCGGTCTTCACGCCGTGCGCCTTCAGCGCGTTGGCGAGCCTGCACACCTCGTGGTAGAGCGCCTTGTAGGTGATCCTCGTCACGCTGCCGTCGTCGGCCTCGAAGATGATCGCCACCTTGTCGGGCTGGGTTTCGAGATGCCGGTCGAGGCAGTTCGCCGAGGCGTTCAGCTCGCCGTCGTGGAACCAGCGGAAGAACGGCGCCTTGGACTCGTCCAGGACCTGCGTGAAGGGCTTCGACCACTGCAGGTTTTCGCGCGCGAGGCGGCCCCAGAAGCCGCTGAAGTCGCGCTCCGCCTCGGCCACCAGCCTGCGGTACGCCTCCATGCCGGGGATGTTCGCCTTGCGGACGAACTCCGGCGCGGGCGGAAAGACGCGTTTTTCCTGCAGGACGGATTCGATCGTCGACGCCATGCTTCCTCCTCGGGATTGCAGCTTGTCGTATGTTACATTTTGCACCCCGCTTTGCCACGCCAGAACAGATGAAATCCTCCCAGGAAGCCGTCGCGCTGCGGCCGCTGCCCAGCCTGATCTTCGCCAGCCGCTGGCTGCAGCTGCCTCTCTACCTCGGCCTGATTGTCGCGCAGGCGGTCTACGTCTGGCTGTTCTGGCAGGAGCTGTACTACCTGCTCCTCGCCGCCGCCGGCAATGCGCCCGCGCTGGAGCACGTCCTCGACGCCGTGACCGTGGAGGGCGTGGCGCGGCCGACGAAGCTGAACGAGACGGTGATCATGCTGGTCGTGCTGGGCCTGATCGACGTGGTCATGATCTCGAACCTGCTCATCATGGTGATCGTCGGTGGCTACGAGACCTTCGTCTCGCGCCTCGGGCTCGAGCGGCATCCCGACCAGCCCGAGTGGCTCTCGCACGTGAATGCCTCGGTGCTCAAGGTCAAGCTCGCCACCGCGATCATCGGCATCTCGTCGATCCACCTGCTCAAGACCTTCATCAACGCCTCCGCGTACGACGAGAAGACCATCATCGCCCAGACCGGCATCCACATCACCTTCCTGCTCTCGGCGATGGCGATCGCCGCCGCCGACCGCATCATGCCGGCGGCGCCGCCGAAGCACGGCGAGCGCGCATGAGCACAATCAGGAGGGCCGATCTCGTCGAGAGCGTCGCCGACGCGCTGCAATTCATCTCCTATTACCACCCCGCCGATTACATCCGCGCGCTCGGGCGCGCCTACGAGCGCGAGCAGTCGCCGGCGGCGAAGGACGCGATTGCGCAGATCCTGACCAACTCGCGCATGTGCGCCGAGGGCCACCGGCCGATCTGCCAGGACACCGGCATCGTCAACGTGTTCGTGAAGATCGGCATGGAAGTGCGGTTTGATTTTTCGGATTTCGAGGATGCGATCAACGATGGCGTGCGCCGCGCCTACCTCGACCCGGAGAACAAGCTGCGCGCCTCCGTTCTGGCGGGGTTCGAGAGAACCAATACGAAGGACAACACGCCCGCCGTCATCCACGTCCAGATGGTGCCGGGGAGCAAGCTCGAGGTCGACGTCGCGGCGAAAGGCGGCGGTTCGGAAGCGAAATCGAAGTTCGCGATGCTCAATCCCTCGGACTCGATCGTCGACTGGGTGCTGAAGACCGTGCCCACCATGGGCGCAGGCTGGTGCCCGCCCGGCATGCTCGGCATCGGCATCGGCGGCACCGCCGAGAAGGCGATGCTGATGGCGAAGGAATCGCTGATGGAGCCGATCGACATGGCGGAGCTCAAGGCGCGCGGCCCGCGCGACAAGCTCGAGGCGATGCGCGTCGAGCTCTACGACAAGGTCAACGCGCTGGGCATCGGCGCCCAGGGCCTCGGCGGCCTCTCGACGGTGCTCGATGTGAAGATCCGGCACTACCCGACCCACGCCGCGAACCAGCCCGTGGCGATGATTCCGAACTGCGCGGCCACCCGCCATGTGCATTTCGTTCTCGACGGCTCGGGGCCAGCCGAGTTCGAGGCGCCGCAGCTCTCCGACTGGCCGGCGGTCACGTGGAAGCCGGATACAACTTCGCGAAAAGTCGATTTGAATCGTTTGACGCGAGAAGAAGTCGCCTCCTGGAAGCCAGGGCAACGCTTGCTGCTCAGTGGCAAGCTGCTGACCGGGCGGGATGCGGCGCATAAGAGGATCGAGGACTTCCTCAATTCAGGAAAATCCCTCCCCGTCGATTTCACCAATCGCGTCATCTACTACGTCGGCCCCGTCGACCCGGTGCGCGACGAAGTAGTCGGCCCGGCCGGACCGACCACCGCGACGCGCATGGACAAGTTCACCGACACCATGCTCGGCCGCACCGGGCTCATCGCCATGGTGGGCAAGGGCGAGCGCGGACCGGCGGCGATCGAGTCGATCCGCAAGCACAAGGCGGCGTACCTGATGGCGGTGGGCGGCGCCGCGTATCTCGTCGCCAGGGCGATCCGCAAGTCGCGCGTGCTCGCTTTCGAGGACCTCGGCATGGAGGCGATCTACGAGTTCGAGGTGCAGGACATGCCGGTCACCGTGGCGGTCGACGCGAAGGGCGACTCGGTGCACAGCACCGGACCCGCCGAGTGGTCAAAGAAGATCATGGAACTGAGGATCCCGGTCAGCATCGCGTGACGAACTGGCGGGCGGTGTGGGCGGTGTTCGCCGCCGGGCTCGCCGCCGGAGCGCATCTCACCAAGGTCCCGCCCGCGCTTCCAGGGCTGCGCGAGGAGCTCGGGCTGACCCTGGTCGAGGCCGGCTTCATCGCCACCATGTTCAACGTCATGGGCATGAC
>JAQSVY010000146.1 GCA_029266935.1 Burkholderiales bacterium | reverse complement strand
CGGTGAACGCCTCGCCAAGCCCTTCGCGCAGCGTCCCGAGCAGCGCCTCGCCGACCGTGGCGTAGTGCTCGTCGCGAACGCCATATCCCGCGTGGCGCTGCCCGAGGGCCTGCAAGCCGGGCAGCAGGGCGTCCACGCGGTTGAGGCCTTTGACCGCGAAAGAGATCATGGCCATGAGCTTGCGGCCCTGCGCATCCATGTCGCCCCTGAACAGCGCCTTGAGACTCGGATCTAACGTGAAAAGCCTGCGGTAGAAGAGCTTTGACGCCGCGTCCGCCACGGGCGCGAGTTGCGCCCACGTCACCTGCACCAGCTCGATCTGCTTCGGTGTCATCTGATGTTCCTTTCGTTTAAACGTTTGCGAGCATGCATTCCATGCGCACGAGGTCCGGATCCTCGTCGCGGCGCAGGGCGAAGCCAAGCTTTCGGGCCAGGGCCCGCATCGCCCGGTTGCCGGCGAGCGCCAGGCCGGCGAGCGTCCTCACCCCCGCCCGGCGCGCGTCGGAGACGAGCAGCCCGAGCAGCGCTTCGCCCAGCCCCTGGCCGCGCCAGTGGTCGGCGACAACTACGGCGAACTCGGCCTCCGCGGCGCCACGCGCGTACTGCGCCAGCGCGACGATGCGTCCGCCGTGCCAGGCGGCGACGCTCAGGCCGGGGCTCGAGATCACGCGCGCGAGCGCGTCCGGCGAGAGCTCGCTGACCGGCGCGAAGAACCGCTCGCGCCGCGACTGCAGCGACAGGCGCCGCACGAACTCCTGCACCGCCGCGGCCTCGTGCGAGCGCAGCGGCGCGACGGAGACCTCCCTGCCCGGGTAGAGCTGCAGCCTCACGACACGATCGACTCTGGGTTCAGTTCCATGGAGTCGTCCCTAGAGAGCTGCGGTTGTGGGTCTCACGTGAGGGGCGAACAGTCGGGCCCAGAAGCGGCTCAGGCGGGCGCCGATCGAGGCGCTGGCGTTCGCGGCGGTGTAGAGCTCGACCGGCACGGCGCTCCCCGCCTTGGCGAGCATGATGCGGCTGGCATAGAGCTCAGGGGTGGGCGCGGCGATGGTCACCACGGTGCGCTGCGTGGCGTGAGCGATGGCGACGCCGTGGCGATCGAGGCGGAACCACTCGCCGGGGCCGACATAGCGGTCGCGAGGGTCGCCTTCCTGCGTCAGCCACACCGCGCCTTCCCAGACGTACAGTGTCAGGTCACGCCCGTCTTCGACGCGCAGGATGCTGCCGCGCGTCATGGGGATACTGCCCTGCACGACGTACTCGTTCGCGTTCACTGGCGTTCTCCTTTTCAGTTGTAGACACCGATGCGATGCGCCCAGACGCGCGCGGCGGCCTGGCCGCTGCTCCAGCTCTCCAGGCCGATGTCACGCAGCATGCGGGCGTCGAGCTGGGCGAGCTGCCGTTCGGTTTCCCGCCGCTGCCAGGCCCGGCGGACGCTTTCGGTAATGCGCTTGAGGATGGTTTTCATGGGAGCGCAGCGTACGGCGCACGCGTATCGCGCCGATTTCGCCTGCGAAACAGTTTGTTTCCGGCTTGTATAAAATCCCCGGCATGGCAACAGCGCGCGTTCTGGTGGTGGACGACGATCCGGCGATCCGGCGGATGCTCGCCGAGTACCTCGCCGAGCACGGCTACGAGGTGGCCCAGGCGGCGAGCGGCAAGGAGATGCGCACGGAACTCGAGCGCGAGGTGCCCGCCGCGGTGCTGCTCGACATCGGGCTGCCGGGCGAGGACGGCCTCACGCTCGCGCGCTTCGTGCGCGAGCGCTACGACGTGGCCATCATCATGGTCACCGGCGCCGGCGACGTGGTCGACCGCGTCGCCGGGCTGGAAGTCGGCGCCGACGACTACATTGCCAAGCCCTTCGACCCGCGCGAGCTGAGGGCCCGACTCAAGAGCGTTCTAAGGCGCATCGAAAGCCGCAAGACGGCGAAACCGTCCGGCAAGGAAGCCCGGGTGAACGTGGGACGCTGCTTCCTCGACATGAAGTCGCGCCAGCTCAGCGACGCCAAAGGCAACGAGATCCCACTCACGGCGATGGAGTTCGACCTCCTCAAGGCCTTCATCGACCGGCCCAACCAGGTGCTCTCGCGCGATCAGCTCCTCACCATGACGCGCAATCGTGAATGGGAGCCTTTCGACCGTTCGATCGACATCCGCGTCACGCGCCTGCGGCGCAAGGTGGAGGTAGATCCCGACCATCCGCGCGCCATCCGCACCGTGCGCGGCGCCGGCTACATGTTCGTCCCCGGCGAAAAGTAACCGGATTGTTTCAGCGCCGTAGCCGGCGGGTAACACCCCTCCCACGCGGCGCCGAAGCGGCTAGACTGCCGCCGGACATGGATCGCTCAAGCGAAGCACTGCGCGCCGCCGCCCTCGCCGTCTCCAGCGCGGGCGGACCCGACGTGTTCGGCGAGCTGGCGCGGCTCCTTGCGCACAGCCTCGGCGTGCAGGCGGTGATGATTTCGGTCTTCGTCGGCGAGGAGCGCGCGCGCATGCGCACCCTCGCCACCTGGGTCGACAACCGGCTGCTCGCCAGCTTCGAGTACGAGCTCGCGCGCACGCCGTGCGCCGGGGTCCTCGGGCGCGAGTTCCGCTACGTCGGCTCGGGGGCGGCGGAGGAATTCGCCCCCGGCACGATGTTCCGGGCGAAGGGCTTCGACAGCTACGCCGCCTACTCACTCAACGATGCGGCCGGCTCGCAGCTCGGCCTGATGGCGGTAATGGACCGCGGACCGCTCCCCGAGCGCGAGCTGACCGAGGCAACCCTGAAGATCTTCGCCGTGCGCGCCGCCGCCGAGCTGCAGCGCGCCGGCGGCGAGCAGGCGCTCGCCGCGAGCGAGGCGCAGTACCGGGCCATCTTCAACGCTTCCGCCGACGCGCTGATACTGTGGGACTCGTCGCTGCGTCGCGTCGACGTAAATCCTGCCTACGAGCGCATCTACGGCTGGACGCGGGAGGAGGTGCTCGGCCGGGGCTACGAGCGCGTCATGCCGCCCGAGTACGTCGCGCGGCGCCTCGCCCTGGTGCGCCGCTCCCTCGCCGGCGAGACCTGCCGCGTCGAGCTCGAAGCGGTGCGCAAGAACGGCGAGCGGTTTACCGCCGAGGTGACCACCATTCCGTTCGTGCACCGCGGCGAGCCGCACGTCCTCGCCATCGCGCGCGATATCACGGCGCGCCGCAGCGCCGAGCAGGCGCTGCGCGCGAGCGAGGAGCAGTACCGCGCGATGTTCAACGCCTCGGCCGACGCGCTGGTCCTCTGGGATCCGTCGTTGCGGCGCGTCGACGTCAACCCCGCATATGAGCGCATGTTCGGTTGGACGCACGAGGAGGTCGTGGGTCAGAGCTACGACGACCGCGCGATACCGGCGGCGTATTCCGAGCGCCGCCTCGAGCTCGTGCGCCGCGCACTCGCCGGGGAGAGCGGCAGCGCGGAGCTCCAGGCGGTGACGAAAAGTGGCGAGCCCGTCCTCGTGGAGATCACCACCATCCCGTTCGTGCACCGCGGAGAGCGGCACGTGCTCGCGTCGCTGCGCGACATCACCGCGCGCCGCAGCGCCGAGCAGGCGCTGCGCGCGAGCGAGGAGCAGTACCGCGCCATTTTCAATGCCAGCGCCGACTCCTTGGTGCTGCGCGACGCCGACTTCCGCGTCGTGGACGTCAATCCCGCCTACGAGCGCATGAGCGGGCGCAGCCGCGCCGAGGCGATCGGACTTACTTCTCTCACCATGAGCCCGCCGGAGCTGAACGAGCACGTGCGCAAGCTGCACGCGCGCGCCCTCGCCGGCGAGAACGTCATGTTCGAGGCGCGCGCGCGGCGCAAGAACGGCGAGCGCTTCAACATCGAGACGCGCGGCGTGCCGATCCTGCACCGGGGCAAGCCGCACGTACTCTACATCGGGCGCGATATCACGGCGCGCAAGACCGAGGAAGAGCTGCTGCGCGCGAGCGAGGAGCAGTACCGCGCCATCTTCAACGCTGCCGCCGACGCGCTGGTCCTGCGCGACGCCGGGTTCCGCATCGTCGACGTCAACCCGGCCTACGAGGCGATGAGCGGCTACGCGCGCGAGGAGGTGCTCGGCCGCGATCACGTGGTCGCCAACCCGCCGGAGATGGATGCCCAGATCAAGGCGCTGCATGCGCGAGCGCTCGCCGGCGAGACGATCATGCTCGAGACCGTGCGGGTGCGGAAGGACGGCAGCCATCATGACGTCGAGCTTCGCGGTGTGCCGATCCGGCACAAGGGCGAGCCGCACGTGCTCTACATCGGCCGCGACCTGAGCGAGCGCAAGGCGCTCGAGTCGCGGCTGCGCCAGGCGCAGAAGATGGAGGCGCTCGGCCAGCTGACCGGAGGCATCGCCCACGATTTCAACAACCTGCTCACCAGCATCATGGGCTACGTCGCGCTCGCCGCCGAGCGCGCCGCCGGCGCCGACGCGAGGCTCGCCTCGCACCTCGAGCAGGCCCTCGCCTCCAGCCGCCGCGCGCGCGACCTGATCCAGCAGATGCTCACCTTCAGTCGCGGCCAGCGCGGCAAGCCGCGCCCGGTCTCGCTCGCCGCTACCGTCGAGCAGTCGCTGAAGCTCATGCGCGGCACGCTGCCCGCCACCCTGGAGGTGCGCGCGCAGGCCGAGGAAGCGCCGGCCGTGATGGTGGACCCCGTGCAGATCGAGCAGGTGCTGATGAACCTGCTCATCAACGCCCGCGACGCGACCGCCGGCATCGGCCACATCGATGTCACGGTGCGCCCGGCGCAGCTTGTCGCCGACACCGGCTCGGGCATCGCGCCGCAGGTGCTCGAGCGCATGTTCGAGCCCTTCTACACCACCAAGGAGGTCGGGCGCGGCAGCGGCATGGGCCTCGCCATGGTGCACGGCATCGTGCACGACCACGGCGGCCACGTCGTGGTCGAGAGCGCGCCGCGCGAGGGCAGCCGCTTCCGCATCTTCCTGCCGGCGCTCGAAGCGGTCGCAGCCGATCAGGGCGGGCCGGCCGCGCGGGCGCCATCGCGCGCGCGCGCGCGCCTGCGCGGGCGCGTGCTGGTCGTCGACGACGAGGAATCGGTCGGCCAGTTCATGGGCGAGCTGCTCGAGAGCTGGGGCATCGCCGCCACCGTGCTCGCCCGACCCCTGGGCGTCATCGAGCGCCTTTCACGCCAGCCCGACGCCTACGACCTCGTCATCCTCGACCAGACCATGCCCGGCATCACCGGCATCAGCCTCGCGCGCGAGCTCGCCGCGGCGCGCCCCGGCCTGCCGGTGATCCTCTATACCGGCCACAGCGAGCGCATCACGCCGCGCGACCTCGAGGCGGCCGGCGTCTGTGCGCTGGTGCACAAGCCCGTCGAACCTGATCTTCTCTACGGACTGCTGAAGACCCACCTCCACTAAAGGGGTCAGAGCAATTTTCCGAACGCCGCGTATCCTGCGGATCCAGGAAAATTGCTCTGACCCCTTTATGAATGCGGCCCGTTGGCGATCCTTTACTTCGTAACGCTCAACGCGCTCGGCCACATCGCATTCGTGGGCGCGCGCATGGCGACGACGCTGTTCGCCCTCGAGCTCGGTGCCTCGGCCTTCACCGCCGGCCTGCTGCTTTCCCTCTTTGCCGCGCTGCCGATGCTGCTCTCGGTGGCGACCGGACGGCTCATCGACCGCGTCGGACCGACCCGGCCGCTCGCCGGCGCCTTCGCCGCCCTGGTGCTGGGCAACGCGTTGCCTTTCGCTTTCCCCGACCTCATGACGCTTTATTTTTCGAGCACCCTGCTAGGCACCGCATTCATGCTCGTCCACATCGCCATGAACAGCGTGTTCGGCGCCTATGGGGGCCCGGAGCGCCGGGCGATGAACTTCTCCTGGCTCGCGCTCGGCTTCTCGTTCTCCGGCTCGGCCGGGCCGCTGG
>JAQSVY010000145.1 GCA_029266935.1 Burkholderiales bacterium | reverse complement strand
CGTGCTGGCGGCGCCGGCGGCTGCTCGCGAGCAGACGCCCGACGTCATTTTCGTCCCCACCCCCTACGAAGTCGTCGACGAGATTCTGCGCCACGCGAACGTGAAGAAAGGCGACGTCCTCTACGACCTGGGCTCCGGCGACGGGCGCATCCCGGTCACGGCGGCGAAGCGGTTCGGCGTCCGCGCGGTTGGCATCGACATCGACCCGCAGCGCATCAAGGAAGCGCTCTACCTGCTGCCCGACCTGAACGTGAAGCTGCGGCCGCGGCTGCTCAACGAGCTCAAGCCCGGCACGCGCATCGTCTCGCACCAGTTCGACATGGGCACCTGGCAGCCCGAGAAGAAGGTCGAGCTGAACGGCCGCGTCGTCTATCTGTGGACCGTTCCGGAGCGCAAGAAGCAATGAAAAGCTCGCTCAGGTAAAGTCCAGGCGCGATTCCAGCAGCAGGCCGTAGATGGCGATCGGCGGGCGCTTGTTGCCGAGCTCGAGGGGCGGCAGCTCCTCCGCGCCGAGTGTCTTCACCGTCGCCCCCAGCGCCTTCATGAGCTCGAGCGAGATCACGATCTCGCCGGCGCGCGCGCGGTGCACCAGCCGCTCGGCGATGCTCACGCAGTCGCCGAAGGCGACGAACTGCTGACTGCCCTGGGCCCCCACCGCGCCGAACACCGTCTCGCCCAGGTGCAGCCCGAGCGAGACCGCGGCCGGCAGCCCGTACTCGGTCTTCCACTTCTCGCCCAGCGCGCCGAACTCGAGCTGGACCGCCTGCGCCGCCTTCAGCGCCTGCGTCGCGAAGGTGCCCTTGTCGCCGGCGGTGAACGCGGCGGCGACCGCGTCGTTCTGCACCGGCAGCGCCTTGCCGCCGTTCGCCGTGGCCGCCTTGGCTGCAAGGGTGAAGAAGTCGCTGGCCAGGGCGAGCACCTTGTCGGGCGGCAGCACCTCGGAGAGGCGCGTGAAGTTGCGCAACTCGGCGTAGAGGATGGCCGCCTGGACCCGTTCTGCCTTCATGCGAGGGTCAGGGTAACGCGTTTGTTGCGCCTGCCCTCGGAGCGGATGCGGGCCACGGCGAGTCGGCCAATCTCGCCGGTGTTGCGCACGTGCGTGCCGCCGCAGGCCTGCAGATCGAGGCCCGGGATTTCGAGCAGTCGCACGCGCCCCTCGCCGCGCGGCGGCGCCACCGACATCGTCTTCACCAGGTCGGGGCGCGCGTCGAGCTCCGCGTCCGTGATCCAGGAAACGCGGGTGTCGATCTTCGCGTCGACGAGGGCGTTCACCCGCGCCTCGATGTCGTCTTTCGCGAGCTTTTCCATCTCGATGTCGAAGTCGAGGTGCGCTTTGTCCTCGGCGATGCGCCCGCCGGTTACCGGCGCCTTCACCAGCGCGCCGAGGAGGTGCAGCGCGGTGTGCAGCCGCATCAGGCGGTAGCGCCGTTCCCAGTCGATCTCGACAGGGAGCGTGGTTCCCGGCGTGGGCCTTGCACCAGGCTCAAGTAAATGGATGACGGAATCACCTGAATCGCCCTTCCTTGTGTCCACGACGCGCCATTCGCCTACGCGTCCGGTATCGCCGGCCTGGCCGCCGCCGAGCGGATAGAAGATGGTGCGGTCGAGCTCGACACCGCCCTCGTGCACGGCGGTCACGGTCGCCTCGCAGGCACGCAGGTAGGGGTCTTCGCGAAACAGCAGCTCGGCCACGTCTAGCGGAGGAACAGGATCAGTCCGGCGATGACCGCGATGAGCGCGACGGCGGCGAAGATCATCACGCTTGTGTCGGAAAGCGTGGGCGCCGGTTCCACCTCTCCGACACTTCTCACGGCCTTGCTGCGCGGCTTGATGCGCCCGGCGGGGACCACCGTGTCCGCTTCCGATCCCTCGGGGGACAGCCTGAGGGTGAAGTTGCGGAAGAAGTCGTCGGCGACCTTCTTCGCCGCGGCGTCGACCAGGCGAGAGCCGATCTGCGCGAGCTTGCCGCCGACGCTCGCTTTGACGTCGTAGGCGAGCTTCGTGCCGCCGTTCTGCGGCGAGAGCTTCACCTGCGCACCGCCCTTGGCGAAGCCCGCCGGGCCGCCCTGGCCCTCGAAGGCGATCGAGTAGGAGCTCGGCGGCTTGATGTCGGACAGCGTGAGGCGGCCCTTGAACTTGGCGCTCACCGGGCCGACGCGCGCCACCATCCGCACCTGGTACTCGTTGTCGGCGATGTGGTCGATCGCCTCGCAGCCCGGCACGCAGGCCTTGAGCACCTGGGGATCGTTCAGCGCATCCCAGGTATCCTGCTGCGAGGCCGGGATGAGCTGCTCGCCGCTCATCTCCATGCACGTTTCTCCTGGCCGGTCTTCGCCGCCGGCTCGCTCAGCGTCCTCGCCAGATCGACGAGGCTTTTCAGATTATGCACCGGCAGGAAGAGATCCACATGCGGCAGCATGGCGCGTACGCCCGCGGGGCGCGCCTCGAACTTCTCGTAACGCAGCAGCGGGTTCAGCCACACCAGCATCTTGCTGGACTTGGCGAGGCGCTCCATCTCCTCGGCGAGCCCCTCGCCCGCTTCGCGATCCAGGCCGTCGGAGACGAGCAGCACGCAGGCGTTCTGGCCGAGCGTGCGCCGCGCCCACTTCCAGTTGAACTCGCGCAGCGAATGCCCGATGCGCGTGCCGCCCGACCAGTCCTTGATCGCCTCGGCCACCTTCGCCATCGCCACGTCGACGTCGCGGTGGCGCAGCTGGCGCGTGATGTTGGTGAGGCGCGTGCCGAACACGAACACCGAGACGCGGTCGCGGTCGTTGGTGATGGCGTGCAGGAAGTGCAGGAACATGCGCGCATACGGGTTCATCGACCCGGAGATGTCGCACAGCACGACGAGGGGCGGATGCAGCTCGCGCGGCGCGGTGCGCACCAGCGGGATGATGTCGCCGCCCTCGCGCAGGCTTTCCCGCAGCGTGGCGCGCACGTCGATCTTTCTGCCATTCCTGTCTGTTCTTTGTCTTCGCGTGCGGATCAGCGGCAGCGGCAGGCGCAGCTGCGAGATCATCTGCCGCGCCTGCGCGAGCTCCGCCGCCGACATGGTGTCGAAGTCCATGCGCTGCAGGATCTCGCGCGAGGAGAAGGTGAGGCGGGCCTCCAGCTCGAGCTTCTCGGACTCCCGCTGCTCCGGGTTCTGCTTCGCGTACAGGGCGTCGGTGAGCCGCTGGCTCTGCTGCTCCTCGGGCTTGGCGGTGCCGTGCGCCTTGGGCAGCAGCAGCTGCATCATCTTCTCGGCGAGCTTGGGGTCGCGCCAGAAGATCCGGAAGGCCTGATCGAAGATCGGGCGCTGCTCCTCGCGCGAGAGCAGCACCGCGGACATGGTCCAGTACCAGTCGTCCCGGCGCAGCGGGAACTGGTGCGCGCCGGCGATCTCGAGCGCGCGCACGCTGTCGAGCACGCGGTCGGGGCCGATGCGCAGGCCGGCGGCGCGCAGCAGGCGCGCGAAGTGCATGACGTTCTCGGCGAGGCGCCCGGCCGTCGCGCTCAAGCGGCGGCCTGCCCCGGCGGCGCGCACTCGCGGGCGAGCTTCTCCACCGCGCTGGAGGCGGCGACGAGCTGCTCGCGGAAATAGCGCTCGTGGTTCCTCTCGAGCTCGCCGAGCCGGTACACGTAGTTCGCCATGATGCCGGCGGAGCGGCTCATGCCCTGCTCGGAGGTGTCGCCCATCCAGTTCAGGCGCTCGAGCGACGCCCCGTTGCCCAGGTGAAAGCGCGCCACGGGATCGAGGGGCTCAGCGTGCTGCTCGTTTCCCGTCTTGACGCGCAGCAGGTACCAGGCACAGAGCTGCATGAGCTGCTTCTCGAGCGCCTCAGGGACCTCGCCGAGGTGCCACGCCGGATCCTCGATCTGCGCCAGCAGCTCGCGCGAGGCGTTCTTCTCCAGCCAGCGGCGGAAGCCCGGGATCGGCGAAAGCGTCGCGAATCGCCGCAGGTGCGGGAACTCGCGCTTCAGGTCCTCGGCGACCTGCTTGATCAGCTGGTTGCCGAAGGAGATGCCGCGCAGCCCTTCCTGGCAGTTGGTGATCGAGTAGAACATCGCGCAGTCGGCGCCCGCGACGTCGTCGACGGCGGCGTGCATGTCGAGCAGCGGCTGCGCGCGCGCACTCATGCCGCGCGTGAGCGCCACCTCGATGAAGATGATCGGCTCGTCGGGGAGCTGCGGGTGGAAGAAGGCATAGCAGCGGCGGTCGGCTTCCAGGCGCCGGCGCAGGTCCGGCCAGCCCTGCACCGCGTGCACCGCCTCGTACTCGATCAGCTTCTCCAGCACCAGCGCGGAGGTGCGCCAGTCGATGCGCTCCAGGCGCAGGAAGCCGCGGTTGAACCAGGAGCGCAGCCGCCGCCGCAGGTCGTAGTCGAGAGGACGCCATTCCGGTCTTTCTTTTATGCGGGTGAGAAGAACTCTTCTCATCTCGACTAGCGCCGCGGTTCCTCCCGGCGCCATGTTGAGCCGGTCGAAGAGCTCGCGGCGCGGCGACTCGGAAGCCTGCTGCAGCCTGATCAGGTTCTCGCTGGAAGGCTCGCCCTGGTAGGCGGCGGCGGCGGCCTTGAGCTTCTCCTCCGGCGGCGAGTAGCCGGCGAGCACGTCGAACAAGCGCTCGCGCGCGCCCTCGTCCAGCGCGCGCCACTTCGCCACCGCTTCGCGCGCCAGCGCGGTGCTCGCGTACTCGCCGCTCTCCGCGAGCAAGGCGTCGCAGAGCTGGGCCAGCTCCCGCACGCCACCGTCGGCGCCGCCGCCGCTGAAGATGCGCCGCAGGAACGAGGGAACGTTCACGCCGCCGCTGCGGTCTTCGCCTCGCCGACCAGGCGCTCGGCCTCTTCGCCCGAGACGCGCTCCAGGTCGTCGCGGTACTTGAGGAGCACGCCCAGCGTGTTGTTGACCGTTTCCGGGTCGAGCGCCACGCGGTCGAGCGCCACCAGGCAGTTCGCCCAGTCGATCGTCTCGGCGACCCCGGGCAGCTTGAAGAGGTCGGACTTGCGCAGCTCCTGCACGAACGCCACGACCTCGCGCGAGAGCGCCTCGGCCGCCTTGGGCGCCTTGCGGCGCAGGATCTCCAGCTCGCGCTGCGCGTCGGGATAGTCGACCCAGTGGTAGAAGCAGCGCCGCTTCACGGCGTCGTGGATCTCGCGCGTGCGGTTGGAGGTGATCACCACCACCGGCGGCTCCTTCGCCTTCAG
>JAQSVY010000371.1 GCA_029266935.1 Burkholderiales bacterium | reverse complement strand
GATGGCCGCGTGGCGATGGTGGGCGACGGCGTCAACGACGCTCCCGCGCTCGCCGCCGCGGACCTCGGCATCGCGATGGGCAGCGGCACCGACGTCGCCATGCACGCGGCCGGGGTCACGCTGATGCGGCCCGATCCGCGGCTGGTCGCCGCGGCGCTCGACATCTCGCGCCGCACCTACGCCAAGATCCGCCAGAACCTGTTCTGGGCGTTCGCCTACAACGTGGTCGGCATCCCGCTCGCCGCCGCCGGTGTGCTGAGCCCGGTGATCGCCGGCGCGGCGATGGCGCTCTCGAGCGTGAGCGTGGTCGCCAATACCCTGCTGCTGAAGCGCTGGAACCCGGAGGACTAGCCGTGGGAAAAATGGAAATGCTCGAGCACTCGGCCGCCATCGAGCGCGGCCTGATGGACATCGGCCGCGCCGCCAAGGCGAGCGGCGTGTCGGTGAAGATGATCCGCCACTACGAAGCGATCGGCCTGCTGCCGAAGGTCGCCCGCACTTTCGCCAACTACCGCGTCTACAGCCCGAACGACGTGCACACCGCACGCACGTCGACACGCTGAAGGCCAAGATCGCCGAGCTGCAGAGCATGGTGAAGACCCTCGAGCACCTGGCGCACCACTGCCATGGCGATCACCGACCCGAATGCCCGATCCTCGACGATCTCGCGGCTTGACCCTCCAATGATAGGAGGCTTTAGCCTGCCGTCACTTTCATCGGAAAGGGATCCCATGCAACACGAGCACAGCCTGCACCCGCATCATCACCACGCCGCCCAGGCGCCCTCGCTCAACCGCACCGCATGGTCGGCGACGCTGCACTGCCTCACGGGCTGCGCCATCGGCGAGGTGCTCGGCATGATCATCGGTACCGCGCTCGGCTGGGGCAACGCCGGGACGATCGCCCTGGCCGTCGTGCTCGCGTTCTTCTTCGGCTACGCGCTCACGCTGCTGCCGTTGCTCAAGGCGATGAGCTTCGGCGCTGCGGCGAAGCTCGCATTGGCAGCCGACACGGCTTCCATCACCGTGATGGAGATCGTCGACAACGCGATCATGCTCGTCGTTCCCGGCGCCATGGATGCGCCGCTCGATAGCCTGCTCTTCTGGGGCAGCCTGGCGGTGGCGCTGGCGATTGCGGCGGTGGCGGCCTTCCCGGTCAACCGCTGGCTGATCGCACGCGGCCGCGGCCACGCTGTCGTGCACGCGCACCACGGCCACGCCTAGGGAACTCGGCCACCCGGCGCCGGTCTGCTAACGATGGGCAACGAAAGCGTTCTTGACAGCGTGCTACGATTCGGCCTGTGAGAAAGACTGCAGCATTTCTCGTCGTGCTGGCGCTGCTCGCGCTGGTGCCACTGCGTGCTTTGGCTTCGGTCACGATCGGCTTCTGCGCGGTCGCGGATACGGTAGCCGCCGCGCAAGCGCAGGCCGACCATGATCACGCGGCCCACCCGCATGGCGAAGCGCCCGATCCGCAGCCGAAAGCAGACTGCAATTCCTGCGTCGAGCATCGCGGCGCGATAGGCGCGCCGCGCCGGGCACGCAGTGTGCCCAGGTAAACGTTGACGCTGGGAGTGTCATGTACAAGCAGATGCTTTTCGCGCTGGCGGCAGTGACCGCCGGCAGCGCCGCCGCGCAAGCGCGGCCCGATCCGGCGGATGCCAAGGCCAAGGCGCCGCCCGCCGAGTATCGCTCGGCCTTCGAGAGTTATCGGCCCTACGCAGAGCCCGAGCTCGCGTCCTGGCGGGCGGTCAACGAGGAAGTGCGCAGCGTCGGCGGGCACGTCGGCCTGATGCGCGGACAGGGGCAGGAGAAGCCGCCGGCCAAGCCTGCGGCCCGCGGAGGGCACAAATGAGGCGGCTGGCGATGCTGGGCCTTGCGCTTCTCGCGGGCTGCAAGTCGCTCACCCCGGATGCCGGCTTTTCCGCGGTCGAGCAGGCGGTGCAGGAACGCACCGGTGCGCAGGCGAAATGGGTGCGCTCGGAGGACGAGGCGAGCTCGGTTCGTGCGCGCGTAAAGGAGCTGCTCGCGCAGCCGCTCAGCGCCGAAGCCGCGGTGCAGATTGCGCTGCTCAACAACCCCGGGCTGCAGGCGACGTACGCCGACGTCGGCATCGCCGAAGCCGAGCTCGTGCAGGCGAGCCGTTGGCGCGGGCCGACGTTCTCCTTCGCGCGGCTGCGGCGCGGCGACGAAATGGAGTACGAGCGGAGCCTCTTCTTCGACGTGCTGGGGCTGCTCACCATCCCGCTTTCGGTGCGTGGGGAAGAAGCCCGCTTCGAGGCGGCGAGGAGCCGCACCGCCGCCGAGGCGCTCGGCGTGGCGCTCGACACGCGCAAAGCCTGGTTCGCCGCCGTGGCGGCGCAGGAAGGCGCGAGGTACGCCGAGCAGGTGAAGGAGGCCGCGGAGGCGAGCGCCGAGCTCGCGCGCCGCATGGCCGAAGTCGGCAACTTCTCGAAACTCGACCAGGCGCGCGAGCAGGCCTTCTACGCCGAGGCCACCGCGCAGCTTGCGCGCGCGCGGCACGCCTCGCTCGCGGCGCGCGAGCGCCTGACGCGTCTCATGGGCCTTTGGGGAGAAGACCTGGCGTTCCAGCTGCCGGAGCGGCTGCCCGACCTGCCGAAGGGACCGCGGGAGGGCGGCGACCTTGAAGCGCAGGCATTGGCACAGCGGCTCGACGTGCAGGGAGCGAAGCGCGACACGGAAGCTCTCGCGCGCTCGCTCGGGCTCACCAAGGTCACCCGCTACGTGAGCCTGCTCGAGTTCGGCGTGCTCAGCAACAGCGAGACGGGCCAGCCGCGCCAGCGCGGCTGGGAGGTCGAGCTGCGCCTGCCGATCTTCGACCTCGGCGGCGCCCGCATGGCGCGCGCCGAGCGGTTGTATCTGCAGTCGATAAACCGCGCGGCAGGCACCGCGGTGCAGGCCCGCTCCGAAGTGCGCGAGGCTTACGGCACCTACCGCACGGCTTTCGACCTTGCACGG
>JAQSVY010000144.1 GCA_029266935.1 Burkholderiales bacterium | reverse complement strand
TTTCTTAGACACGAGAACACGCGTCGAGCAGACGAGCCCGCTTCCGGAACGAACGGCCTGTATGGAGCGCAGCATCAGGCAAAAAGGGAACGGCGAGGAGGGGCGCTGAGCCGCCAGGCGGCTTCTGGCCGAGAGCGGACTTTCTGCTTTTGGGCTGCTAGGCGGCAAAGCGGACGTAACTTTGGGCGCCTGACCGTCTCATAGGAGATGTCGAGCTCGCGCTCGGCCAGAAGCTCCGCGAGAGCTCGGTAGCTAAGCGTGAAGCGGAGGTAGAGCCCAAACGGCTGGCGGATCACCTCGGGCGGGAAACGGTGGCGCGAGTAGGAGATGGGCTGCATGGCTGAACCTACCGCGGTTCAGCCGGCGGCGGCAGCATTGCCGTGACAGTGCCCTTACGACACACTCACCGGCGCAATCGTTTGTTTGACACCCTCAACGGCCCCCCTACCGGCTTCACCGAACGCTCCGGTGCCGGGATCTTGTCGACGCCGACCAGCTGGGATGCAACACATGCCGAAGTTCATCGAGCTGACGCGCGCAGAAGGGGTCGCCACGATCGCCCTCAACCGCCCTGCCCAGCTCAACGCTTGGCATGCCCCGATGCGGGCGGAGATCAAGGACGCGCTGGAAGGCCTGAACCGCGACGAAACCGTCCGCGCCATCATCATGACGGGCGCCGGCGACAAGGCCTTCTGCGCCGGGCAGGACTTGGCGGAGACCAAGGCCTTCAAGGGCGGCGGCGAGGGCGTCGCCTGGCTCGAAGGCTGGCTCGCCTTCTACAACGCCATTCGACGGCTCGATAAGCCGCTCATCGCGCAGCTGAACGGCGTCGCGGCCGGCTCGGCCTTCCAGGTCGCCATCATGTGCGACATCCGGGTCGGCCATCCGGGCGTGACGATGGGCCAGCCGGAGATCAATTCGGCGATCGCCTCCACGCTCGGCCCCTGGCTGATGAACGAGCGCCTCGGCATGTCGCGCACGATCGAGCTGACGCTGACCGGCCGGATGATGCCGGCGTCGGAATGTCACGCGATCGGCCTCATCCACCACCTCGTTCCGGCCGGCGAGGTGCGGGCGAAGTCGCTCGAAATCGCCCGCGAGCTCGCCGCGAAGCCGCCCATCGCCATGCGGCTCGACAAGCAGTTCTTCCGCGAGATGACGGAACCAGCCTTCCAGGCCGCGATCGAGTCCGGCCGCCGCATCCAGCGCGAGGCCTATGAGAGCGGCGAGCCGCAGGAATGGATGGAGCGCTTCTTCGCGGAGCGCGAGCGCCGAAAGGCCGGCTGAGGCCCTCGAATACGCTCGGCATCAGCGAAACTGCGCCGCGGCTATTGCGGACCGCTGCTGAATATCGTGAGAATGGGGGCCCATGGGGCGCGCGCCTAGCGCGGCCAATCGCCCGGAGCGACCGACCGATGGCACGCGGCCTCCGCCGCGCCGGTTCACGAGAAGGAGCACAGCGCATGAGCGGCCCTAGCGACACCCCCTCCCCGTCCCGCCGTACGGTCCTGGCCGGGGCGGCCGCGACCGCCTTCGTCGCCCCCACCTTCTACATCAACGGTGCGCGCGCGGCCGGCCAGCTCGTCGTTCGCGACCCGGCGGGCCCCTGGACCAAGGCCGGGCAGGAAGGATTCTACAAGAGCTTCACGAAGGAGACCGGCATCGAGATCGTGCAGGTCGCGGGCGCCCACGAGCCGATCGCCTACATCAAGGCGATGGTGGACGCGAAATCCTATACCTGGGACGTCGCCATCGTGACGGTGCAGAACCAGGACCTGCTCGGTCCGGCGGGCTATCTCGAGGAGCTGCAATTCCGCGGGGCCGACATGTCCGAGATCATGGATAAGGCCCGGAGCAAGTGGTTCATGGGCACGGACGTGTACTCGACCGCGCTTGCCTACCGGACGGACACGGTCAAGAAGCCCATGGAGAGTTGGGCGGACATGTTCAACGTCGGCGCCTTTCCCGGCCGCCGCTGCATGCGCAAGCACCCGATCGACTCGCTCGAGCAGGCGCTCCTCGCCGACGGCGTGCCTGGCGACAAGCTCTATCCGCTCGACGTCGAGCGCGCCTTCAAGAAGCTCGATACGATCAAGAAGCACGTCCAGGTCTGGTGGACGGGCGGCGCCCAGGCATCCCAGCTGCTCAAAACCGGCGAGATCGACATCCTGGCGACCTGGAACGGCCGCTCGCAGGCAGCCATCGACGACGGCGCGCCGGCCCGCATCGTCTGGAACCAGGCGCTCTACAACATTGAGGGCTGGGGCATCCCAAAGGGCAATCCGAAGGCCGAGATGGGCATGAAGCTCATCCAGTGGTGTGCGAATGCCGAGCGGCAGGCCGAGTTCGCGAAGCACATCGCCTACGGGCCCACCAACCCGAACGCCTACAAGAGCATCTCGAAGGAGCGGGCCGCGGTGCTTCCCACCAACCCGGCCTGGTTTGGCTCCATGATCTACCAGGACAACACGTTCTGGGGGCCGAACCAGGAGAAGCTGATCGAGCGCTTCAACGCCTGGCTCCTGGCCTGATTCCGAGGCTTGAAACCGGATGGCGGAGCCGTCGCTGAAGCTCCGCATCCGCGGGGTTCGCAAGACCTACGGACCCGTCGTCGCGCTCGACGACACCGACCTCGACCTCCGGGAGGGTGAGTTCCTGACCCTCCTCGGCCCCTCCGGGTCGGGCAAGACGACGCTGCTGATGATGGTTGCGGGCCTCACGGCGCCGGACCGGGGCGAGATCTGGATCGACGGCAAGCTCGCCTCCCACCTGCCGGTCTTCCATCGCGACATCGGCATGGTTTTCCAGAACTATGCCCTGTTCCCGCACCTGACCGTCTTCGAGAACATCGCCTTCCCACTCCGCATGCGGCGGATGCCGGACGCCGAGATCAAGCGGGCCGTCGCCGACGCGCTCGCGACCGTGCAGCTCCCCGGCATGGCGAGACGGTTCCCGCGCGAGCTCTCCGGCGGCCAGCAGCAGCGGGTCGCGCTGGCGCGCTGCTTCGTCTACCGGCCGTCGATCATCCTCATGGACGAGCCCCTCGGCGCGCTCGACAAGAAGCTGCGGGACGAGATGCAGCTCGAGATCAAGGAGCTGCATTCGCGCCTCGGCATCACGGTCCTCTATGTCACGCACGACCAGGACGAGGCGCTCGTCATGTCGGACCGCATCTGCCTGATGAACCACGGCGGGATCGAGCAGATCGGCACAGGACCGGAGCTGTATTTCCGACCCGAAAGCCTGTTTGCCGCCCAGTTTCTTGGCGAGTCCAACGTGCTTCCCGCAAGCGTCGAAGCGGCGGGTCCGCCCCTCCTGCTGCGCGGACCCGGCGGAATCCGGATCGCGGCCGCCGCGGACGGGGCGCCAGCCGGGGGCGGACCCCTCAACGTGATGGTCAGGCCGGAGAACGTGCGCGTGCTCGCCGACGGGGCGATGGCGGACACCACTCTGGAGGGAACGGTCGCGGACCTGATCATGCTGGGCGGCGTGACCCGCACGATGGTCAAGCTCGACACCGGGGAGACGATCTCGGCCAAGAGCCTGACGAGCGAGCGCGCGCCCGGGCGGCGCGGGGCGCGGGTACGCCTGGGCTGGGACGCGGCCGACACGGTGCTGCTCCCGCGCGACACGACACGCCCGGGCCCGTGAGCGCCCCGATCTTTCCGGTCGCGAGGGCGCCCTCGGTCCGGCGCTCCCGGCGCGTCCGCGCGCTGTGGCCGATCCTGCCGCTGCTCGCCTTCCTCCTCGCGGTCTTCCTCTATCCCGTCGCCCAGCTTCTCGCGGTGAGCTTCACGGGACGGGGCGGCGGCTTTAGCCTCGACTTCTACGGCCGGCTGTTCTCGTCGAGCGTCTACGTCCAGACCCTGCTGATCACCTTCAAGATCGCCGGCTGGACGACGCTTCTCTGCCTCCTCGGCGGGTACCCGGTCGCCTATCTCCTGGCGACGACGAAACCCGGGACGCGCGGCCTCCTCATGCTGTGCGTGCTGCTCCCGTTCTGGACGAGCTTTCTCGTCCGCACCTTCGCCTGGATCGTGCTGCTCGGCCGCAACGGCGCCGTGAACAAGCTCCTCATCTCGCTTGGCATCACCGACGCGCCGATCGCGATGATCTACAATTTCACCGGCGTCATGGTGGGTATGGTACATGCCCTGATGCCGCTCGCGATCCTGACCATGACGGCCGTCATGCAGCAGGTGCCGACGAACCTCGTCCCGGCGGCCGCCACGCTCGGGGCGCGGGGCGGGCAGGCCTTCTGGCGCATCTACTTCCCGCTTTCCCTGCCCGGCGTCGCCGCCGCCGGGCTCCTCGTCTTCATCACGGCGCTCGGCTTCTTCATCACGCCCGCGCTTCTCGGCGGCCCGCGCGAGACGATGATCACGCAGGTGATCATCGAGAACATCCAGGCGATGCTGAACTGGGGCTTCGCAGGCGCGGTCTCGATGCTGCTGCTCGCGACATCGCTCGTCGTCTTCATCCTCTACGACAGGCTGCTCGGGCTCTCGACGCTGGCCGGCGAGGCCTCGCAGGGGAAGACGGGAGCGCTCGGCCGCGGGGGGGCGGCAGTGGGCCAGGTCCTGCTCGGCACGCTCGGATCCATCTGCGACCGTGTCGCGTCCGGCTGGGAATGGCTCCTGCGTCCGCGCCCTGACCACCCGTCCCCACGCATCTCCCGCGGAGTGCTGCGAACGACCGTCTTTGCGATCCTCGCCTTCCTGGCCGTTCCGAGCTTCTTCGTGGTGCCAATCTCGTTCAGCTCAGCGGCATTCATGGAATGGCCGCCGGCCGGCTTCTCACTCCAGTGGTATGAGAGCTATTTCGGCTCGAACCTCTGGATCTCGGCGACGATCCGCTCCTTCGCGGCGGCTTTCCTGACTGCCATTCTCGCCACGCTGATCGGGGCTCCGGCCGCCTTCGTGCTGGTGCGCCAATCCTTCGCCGGCAAGACCGCAGTGCTCGCCTTCGTGCTCTCGCCG
>JAQSVY010000143.1 GCA_029266935.1 Burkholderiales bacterium | reverse complement strand
GGCAGGTACGGCATGTGGTCGTACCACACCGGGTCGTGCAGGCAGAGCGACTTGTAGCGCTTCCTCCAGGAGTCGCCGGCGCGCACGTTCTTCTCCACTACCAGCGCCGGCACGTTGAGGCGCTTCAGGCGCGCCGCGAGGCCGATGCCGCCCTGCCCGCCGCCGACGATAAGGACGAAAGGCTGGGTCTTCCCCGCCAACAGGGCTTCCTGTCTTTCATTCTTCTTCTCGAGCCAGCTCTTGCGCTCCGGCAGCACGCCGTGCTCGGTGCCCCACTCGCGCCTGCGCCCGGCCTTCTCCTCGAAGCCCTTCAGCTCCTGCAGCGCGGTGAGGAGCGTCCAGGCCCTGCCCTCGCGCAGCCGCAGATGGCCGATGCCTCGGCCGACGGCGGTTTCAAAGGCAAGCCAAACCTCGTTGGCGGAGCTGGTGGCTCTTATCTTCCACCCGGAAGGCCTTGTATTCGCCAGCGTCGCGGCGAGCATGGCCCTCACCTCGGCGCGGCCCTCGAAGGTCTTGATGGTCCAGGTGAAGGCGACGAGGTCGCGCCAGAAGCCGCCGGGGGCGAAGAGGCTCGAGGCGGCGTCGAGGTCGCCCTTCTCGAGCGCCGCGGCGAACCTGTCGAGCCAGCGCTGCGGCGTCAAGCGCTCAGTCCTCGACGACGGCGAATGCCTCGACCTCGACCAGGAAGTCCGGGTGCGAGAGCCGGCGCACTTCCACCGTGGTGCTGGTGGGAAGCGCCGGGCCGAAGTAGCGCATGCGCACCTCGACGTGCCTGAAGAACTCGTCCATGTCGGTGACGTAGGTGGTGGTGCGCACGAGGTCCTCGAGGCGCGCGCCCGCCGACTCGAGCGCGAGGCGCAGGTTCTCGCCCACCTGCGCGATCTGCGCCCCCATGTCCCCCTTCTTGACGATGTTGCCCTCGCGGTCGCGCGCGAGCAGGCCCGAGACGAAGACGAGCGTGCCGCCTTTCACCGTCACCACCGGCGAGTACAGCGTGTGCCCGCCCACGACCCTCTTGTAAAGCGTGTCCGGGTGGATTTTCCTGATTTTCATGGAATGCCCTTTTTCAGCATCGGTACTTAGTACGGCAAGCCGACATAGTTCTCCGCGAGCGCGGTCTGCGCGGCGCGCGAGCCGGCAATGTAATCGAGCTCGGCGAGCTGCATGCGCCGGCCGAAGTCGCCCTCCTCGGGAAAGCGGTGCAGGAGCTTGGTCATCGACCAGGAGAAGCGCTCCGCCTTCCAGACCCGGGAGAGGGCTCGGGCCGAATAGTTTTCCAATGCAACTGAATTTTTGTTCTTGTAGAAGGCAACCAGACCCTCTGCCAGGTAGTGCACGTCGCTCGCGGCGAGGTTGAGGCCCTTGGCGCCGGTGGGCGGGACGATGTGCGCGGCGTCGCCGGCGAGGAAGAGCCGGCCGAAGCGCAGCGGCTCGGCGACGAAGCTGCGCAAGGGCGCGACGCTCTTCTCGATCGAGGGGCCGGTGACGAGCGCCTTCGCCGCATCCTCGGGCAGGCGCCGGCGCAGCTCCGCCCAGAAGCGCTCGTCGGGCCATTCGTCGACCTGCTCGGAGAGCGGGCACTGTACGTAGTAGCGGCTCCTCGTGCGGCTCCTCATGCTGCAAAGGGCGAAGCCGCGCTCGTGCGAGACGTAGATGAGCTCCTCCGACACCGGCCTGGTGTCGGAGAGCACGCCCATCCAGCCGAAGGGGTACACGCGCTCGTAGTTGCGGATGGCGCCTGCCGGCACCGAGGCGCGCGTGATGCCGTGGAAGCCGTCGCAGCCGGCGATGAAGTCGCATTCGATCGTCTGGGACTTGTTGCCGTGGACGAATTGCACGCGCGGCTTGTCGGTGTCGAACCCCTCCGGCAGGACCTGCACCTCGTAGAGGGTCTTGCCGCCGGCGGCGGCGCGGGCGTCCATCAGGTCCTTGGTGATCTCGGTCTGGCCGTACACGGTGACGCTCTTGCCGGTGAGACCGGCGAGGTCGATGCGCGTGCGCCCGCCGGCGAAAGCGATGTCGAAGCCCTCGTGCACCAGGCCTTCGGCGTGCAGCCGCTCGGCGGCGCCGACGCGCTCGAGGAGCTCGACCGCGGCGCTCTCCAGCACCCCGGCGCGGATGCGCCCCAGGACATACTGCGGCGAGCGCTGCTCGAGGATCACGGTGTCGATGCCCTCGCGCAACAGGCACTGACCGAGGAGCAGGCCGGCGGGGCCGGCGCCGATGATGACAACTTGTGCACGCATGGGGATCCCGGGGATTCTATAAAATGCCGGTGAAGGGAGGTTTCGACATGGACAGGATCTTCGGTGCAGTGCTCGCGCTGCTCGTGGCCGTGCCGGCAGCCGCGGTGGACGATCCGGAAGCAGTCTACGGCAAGCTGCATCGCGCCACGCTCGCGGGCAGCGTCGAGGAGGTGCTGAGCTACGCCACCGCCGGCAAGCGCAAGGAGATGGCCTCGCTCGCCGGCAAGGAAGACGCGGTGCGCATGATGGCGATGTCGCTGCCCACGGACTATTCGGTGACGAAGAAGGACGTCGACGGCCGCAAGGCGCACCTCGAGCTGCGCGGCGTGCACGACTCGGGCGGCCCCTCGCGCGGCAACGCCGAACTGGTCAAGGAAAAGGGCGCCTGGAAGGTCGACGAGTGGTCCTGGTCGGCCCTCGCCCAGGCGCCGATGAAGGAAGCGCCGCAGCCCGGGCCGGCGAAGATGCCCGCGGAGGCGCCGAAGGCGCCGGCAGAGGCTGCGAAGCCACCGGCAGAAGCCGCGAAAGCGCCGGCGGAGGCCGCGACCGCCGAGACGGTGTCCGCCGTCCCGGTCCCGGCGCCGACGCTGCGCAAGGCGAGCGCCGACGCCGCGGGTTGCGTCATCAAGCCGGTGATGTCGGACCAGGACCTGCGCCGCTGCGGCGCGACCCCGCCGAAGTACGACAACTAACGGGGTCAGAGCAATTTTGCTGTTGTGGCGGACGGCGAGTAGTCGTCCGCCAGTTCCATGCTTGAGCGTCGGCGCCTGCTCGGCGCCGGCGAGCCCAGCGGCCGGCCGGCATTCACGGCTTCGCGAATGTGAGCGAGCGTCGTTTGTTCCAGCTCGTTCAGGAAGAGCTCGCGGAACGCCGCCCGCCGCTCGGCCGGCGTTGCCCCCAGTCCGAGAAATCCGCGGTGCTCGGTTATCAACTCATCGGCCTTGCCCGCCGCGTAGTACGTGTGGCTCGACCAGGGATACTCGGACGGGTCCGTCACAAGGCCGGCGCGCACGGGGTTGAGCTCGATGTACCGGTGGCAGGTCAGAAGATATCTCTCGCTGTCCACCAAGCTCGACTTGAAACGACCTTCCCAAAGCGTGCCCGTACGGCCATGGATGGTGTTGAGCACGCGCACGTAGCGCCGGCCGATGTCCTGCAGCATCTTTCCGACGGCGCCGGATGCGCCAGGTGTGACGAGGAGATGTACGTGGTTCGTCATGAGCACGTACGCGTGGATGAGACAGCCGGTACGAGCAGCCGATTTCCTCAGGCACTTCAGATAAAAGCGCCGGTCAACCTCGCCGAAGAAGCACGCCGCGCGATTGTTGCCGCGCTGGATAACGTGCAGCGGGACGCCAGCCAGTTCTAGGCGCGGCGGACGGGGCACGAGGAAAGCCTCATGACTGCCTCTAACGCATGGCGCGCCGAAAGGTTGCTCTGACCCCGTAAACGGCTGCGCTTAGATTGCTCTGACCCCTTAACCGAGCAGGGCCTCTGCCAGCTCCAGGACATCATCCGGCCAGTACTCGGCCGGACGCGGGCGAAGGGCGCCGCATTCGGCCATCGGCCGGCAGGCAAGCACCGGAAGGATCCAGCGCGGCGGCACGGCCTCGCGCCCCTGAGCGGCGCCGAGGAGCGCGCCGGCGATGGCGGCGTTGGTGTCGGTGTCGCCGCCCTGCGCCACGGTGCGCACCAGTCCTTCCTCGAAGCTCTCGTGGAAGAGCGCATAGAAGGCGTTCTGCAGCGCTGCGAGCGCCGAGCCCTGCCGGGTGAAGAAGTCCGCCGGCGGCGTGCTGGTGCCGCCGAGCATGATCGCGGCGCGCGCGGGTCCCGACGTATGCTCGAGCGCCGCCTCGAGCATGGCGTTGCGATCGCCGCCGCCGACGCCGACCGCGATGGCGGCGGCGTAGCCCGCGCAGCCCTCCACGCACACCGGGTTCGGATGCGTGAGCGCGGAATCGGCGCGCGCGGCCTTGGCGGCGCGCTTCGCGTCGCCCGCGGCCCAGATGCCGAGCGGCGAGACGCGCATCAGCGAGCCGTTGGATTGCGATTGCGCGTCGCCGCGCCCGAGCAGGCCGCGCTCGGTGGTCATGCTGACGTCCACCGGGCGCGAGGTGAGCCAGGCGCGGTAGGCATCGAGCGCACGCTCCGGGTCGTGCTTGCGATCGCGCACCAGCGTGCGCGCGAGCGTGATCGCGAGCTCGCTGTCGTCGGTGGGCTGCCCGGCGAGAAGCTTGTACTGGCCGCCGTCGGCGAGGTTGCGCAGGCCCTGAGGATAGAGCTGCGCGATCTCGGGCGCGGGCTTGCCCTGGACGAGCGAGCCGAGGCTGTCGCCGATCACCTGGCCGAGGAGCGCGCCTTGCGCGCGGGAAAGCCTTGCTCCTGGATCCTTTCTTGGAAATCCCAAGGACACCCGCGGATTGCGCCTTGGCTCCGCTTCCAGGTGCGTCCAGTCGAACCTCGCGAGCTGGCGCGCCGCCTCGGGCGCGCCGGCGTAGCAGCCGCTGACACGACGGCGCGAGTTGCCTTCGAGCACCACGTCCTTGCCTTGCGATGCCGTCGCCCGCGGCGACGCGCGCCATGCGGTAGGCGATGCTCGGCATGGCGACGAAGCGCGCGGGCGTCGCGGCGCGCAGGTGCGTGTCGGGTCGAAGCGCGGACGAGGCGGTCGCCCAGACGAGCTCACCCGCGACGAGGAGCCGCCCGGCGAGGCTCGTGTCGAGCGCGCGGCCGTTGCGCTGGAGCGGCCCCGCGCCTTCGGCCCAGGCGATGGTGTCGGGCCCGCGGTCGGGCGAGTCGGGCGCGTGCACGACGCCGAGCACCGGCACGCCGCTTCGCACCAGCGCCACCGAGATCGCCGAGCCGCGCCGCCCGCTCATGAATTCGAAGGTGCCGTCGTGCGGGTCGACGAGCCAGACTTCGTCGGCGTCGGCGGAAGGCTCCGTCTCCTCGCCGGCGAAGGCGCAGGGCACGAGGCGCGTGAGCGTCTTGCGCAGGCTGTCCTCGATCTCGCGGTCGACCGGGCAATTTCCGCGCCGGCCGCGCGGGCCTTCGGCGCGATAGAACTCCGCGCGCAAGCGTTTGCCCTGAGCCTCGACGGCCTTTACGACTCCTGATAGAACAGCGTCAATCTTCATCTTCGGCGAGGATGCCATGGCTGCGATTAAAACGGCGAGCGGACTGCAGATCGAGGAACTAGTCGTCGGCGAAGGCGCCGCGGCGGCCTCCGGCCAGAAAGTGAGCGTGCATTACACCGGCTGGCTCGACCAAAACGGAAACAAGGGCACCAAGTTCGACTCCAGTCATGATCGCAACGAGGCGTTCGTGTTCGGCCTCGGGCGCGGCCAGGTGATCCGCGGCTGGGACGAGGGTGTGCAGGGGATGAAGGTCGGCGGCAAGAGGAAGCTCACCATCCCGCCCGAGCTCGGCTACGGCTCCCGCGGTGTCGGCGGCGTCATCCCGCCCGACGCGACGCTCGTATTCGAAGTGGAGCTCCTCAAGGTCAGCTAGAAGTCGTCGGCGCCCGATTTGCGGCGCAGCGCCTTGATGGTGCCGCGCCTCTTCTTCCCTTCCAGCCTCTTGCGCCTGGAGGAGGAGGTGGGGCGCGTCGGCTTGCGCTTCTTCGGCACGTGCGCCGCGGCAGTGACGAGCGCCTGCAGCCGCGCGATCGCCTCGGCGCGGTTCATCTCGAGGCTGCGGTGCGACTGCGCCTTGATCACCACCACGCCGGTGCGCGTCACGCGCTGGTCGCCGTAGTGGAGCAGCCGCTGCTTCACTGCCTCGGGAAGCGACGACTTGCGGATGTCGAAGCGCAGGTGCACCGCGTTCGAGACCTTGTTGACGTTCTGCCCGCCCGCGCCTTGCGCCCGGACCGCCGTCAATTCGATTTCGTGCTCGGGGACGATGAGGCCCATCGGGGCCATCTTACCGGAACGCCGCAGGTGTACACTCCATCTGTACAGATCGGAATGTCCATGGCCAAGGTCAATGTCACCGAGTTGCGGCAGAACCTGCCCGAATACCTCGCCCGGGTGACGGCCGGGGAAGCGGTGGAGGTGACGGTACGAGGCAAGGTGATCGCCCGCATCGTCCCGGAGGAAGACCGGGCGGCGGCGGCCCGGCGACGGCTGAGAGCCTTGCGTGGCAAGGCCAAGGTCGGCGACGTGATGAGCCCTTCCGGGGAGCGCTGGAACGCAGAGCGTGGTCGTCGTTGACACGCACGTCCTGATCCACGACGCGCTCGAGCCACGAAAGCTGTCGGCGCGGGCACGCCGAGCGCTCGGCGGTGAGCTTGGGCCACTGGCGATCAGCGACATCAGCCTGTGGGAGATCGCAATGCTCATCGCCAAAGGCCGCGTCGAGCCGGGCGTAGATGCCGCTCAATTCATCCAGGACATCGTCGACGCGCGATCGCTTCGCGTCCTCGCCATCGGGCCGCGGATTGCCGTCCTCGCCGAGTCGGACGTCTTCGCCCACGGCGATCCAGCCGATCGCCTCATCGCGGCTACCGCGGCCGCCCATCGTGCGCCGCTTTTGACGAAAGACGCCGCGCTACGGAGGATGGGGGCGATCGAGACGATCTGGTAGGGATCGGGGTCTGACCCCGATTTCCCGAGGTTTGCTACCAGCCGCTGCCTCCACCGCCGCCGCCGCCTCCGCCCGAGGAGCCGCCGCCCCCGCTGCCGCCGCCCGAGGAGAAGCCGGAGCTCGTGCCCGGCGCGGTCGAGGCCGCGGCGACGGTGCCGGCGAGGCCCGACATCGCCGAGCCGAAGCTCGAGCCGAAGTTGTCGTAGCCGCCGCCGCTGCTCGAGATGTAGTAGTCGGCGACCGCGGCGGTCACCGCGGCGGCGCCGAGCGTGGCGACGAAGCGGTCGGCCCAGGTTTTCTCGACGTCGAGCGCCACCGCGTAGGGAAGGAACCTCGCGAATTCCTGCGGCGTCTGCGGCGGCGCCTTCATGCGCGCGAGGTCGTCGGCCTCGGCGACGCCGAGGTAAAGGCGCAGCCCCTCGATGTGGTCCTGCAGCTTGCGGCCCTGCACCGAGTAGGCCGGCATCCAGCGCTTGAAGAGAAACAGCATGATGAGCATCGCCGCGACAACGGCGATCAGCACGCTCTCCGGCGCCCCCATGACAAGCGTGATGCCGAACGCCGCGAGGGCGATGAACAGTCCCGTAACGAAGGAGCCGTGGTTCCTGCTGAAGAGCTGCCTGCCGAAGTGCTGCGTGAGCCCGGCGGCGAACGATTCGCGCGCCACGGCGACGGCGGGGTCGTAGCCCTTGGAAAGCGTCTGGATCGCGTTCTTCTTCGGCAGCAGCCACTGCGCGAGCACTTTCTCCCCGGGAAGCCAGTCGACCTCGTCGCCGATGCGCTCGATGCCGAAGCCCTCGCCGCTTTGCCGGATGCGCAGGAAGCCGCGCGCGCCCAGCCCGAGCAGCCCGGCGGCGAAGCAGCGGTCGTCGTAGCCCATGCGGTCGATGTAGCGCACGCCGGCGGGACCGATGCCCTTGGGCGGCTCGTAGCGCGGGTACTTCGGCGCCGCGCGCGGGTCGCGCCCGACGAGCCACCAGCGCCAGTAGAGGAAGGCGAAAAGAAGCACCGTGCCGGCGATGCCGATCAGGCTGCCCC
>JAQSVY010000142.1 GCA_029266935.1 Burkholderiales bacterium | reverse complement strand
CTCGTGCGTGCCGCCCGAGCGCGTCGGGATCAGGTTGACGTGGCTGTCGGCGAAGGTCTCGCCCTCGGTCACCCAGCCGATGGCCCAGGCGGCGCCCTCACCCGGTTCTATGTCCGAAAGACTTGAGACGGATTTCTCATCGAAAAAGCGTTCACCCGCAAAGAGCGGCGCCACCAGCTCTCGCCCCTGCAGCATGAAGTCGAAGTACTGCGCCATGCCGCGGTCATATCGCCATACTTTCTTATCTTTGGATTCAATTTCCAATATGGTCGTCAAACCTGGGAGCAGGTAGGCCTTGGAGCGCACCAGGTGCTCGAGCTCCGCCACCGGGATGCTCGGCGAGTCGAAGTACTTCGGGTCCGGCCACAGGCGCACCACGGTGCCGGTGCGCTTCTCCTTGATCTTCTCGGAGCGCAGCTTGTTCTTCAGCTCGCCACCCTCGAACGCGATGGTATGGCGGGAACTCTCTCTATAAACCGTCACCTCGCAGCGCTTCGAGAGCGCGTTCGACACCGCCACGCCCACGCCGTGCAGGCCGCCGGAAATGTGGTAGACGCCGTCGCCCGCGCGCGAGAACTTGCCCCCGGCGTGCAGCATCGTGAAGGCGACCTCCACCGCCGGCTTCTTCTCCACCGGGTGCATGTCGACCGGGATGCCGCGGCCCTCGTCCTCGACCTCGACCGAGCCGTCCTTGAACAGGCGCACCGAGATCTTCCTGCCGAAGCCGCCGAGCGCCTCGTCGACCGCGTTGTCGATCGCCTCCTGCACGATGTGCAGGGGATGCACGGTGTGCGTGTACATGCCGGGCATGCGGCGCACGGGCTCGAGCCCCTTGAGCGCCTGGATCGCCGATGCGTCGTAGACCGCGGGCTTCGTTGCCATGTCGTTATCGATTCCTCATGCCGCGCGGGCCGCGTAGCGTTTGCGCGCCTGCGCCGCCGTGGACCGACCGGGGGCAAGCACCGCCACGCCTTCGCCAGCGGCAGCCTGGGCGAGGTTGCGGTCGAGCGTGATCAGGTCTGAATTCGAGCGTGCAGCGAGCTCGAGGTAGGAAGCATCGTAAACGGTGAGCCCGCGCCGGTCGGCAAGCGAGCTCAGGGTGCGGATGTCGGGCATCGTCTGGTCCGTGCGCAGCGAGAGCTGCGCGGCGTTGTCGAGGATCTCGAGGCGCTGCTCGCGGCCGACGCGGCGCCTGCGCTCGGCCATCAGCAGCGCATTGGGAAACTCGAGGCGCCAGAGGTAAGGCACCCAGCATTCTGTGGATTCGAGCAGCTCGAACGCGGCGTCGGTAAAGGCAGTGCGCTCATCCTTGAGGAACCAAGCCAGGGTGACCGAGCAGTCGATGACGACTGCCATCAGTAGCGCCGGCCCGCCTTGATCAGCTCGGCGATGGTCGAGCCGGGCTTCGCGCCGCGATCCCAGCCCGCCCGCTTGCGCTTGATCTCGTCGATCAGCGCCCGGCGGCGAGCCCTTTCGGCCTCGTCGGGAGCCGCCGGCACCAGCCGCGCGACCGCCTTGCCGCGGCGCGTGATCGTCACCGTCTCGCCCGCCTCGACCTTGTCGAGGAGCTCGGCGAGCTTGGTCTTCGCTTCGAACGACCCCACCGTCGTCATCGCTTACCCGTCCAACTAGACAACCAGTTGGAAGGATAGCACGAGGCGAAGCGCTCGATGCTTTCGGCCACGCAGGCCGACAGCGGAGCCTCGTCCCAGAGCTGCAGCAGCTTCTTTTGCACGGCGAGGGCCTTGGGATCGCCGGAGAGCAGCGCTTGCTCGAGTGCCGAAAGCCGCTCGTCGAGGTTGTCGGGAGCGCAGACTTCCTCGACCAGCCCCCACTCGCACGCCCGCCGCGCATCGATCGCCTCGCCGGTGAGCACCAGCCAGGCGGCGCGGCCCGACCCCATCAGCCGCGGCAGCAGCGCCGCCTCGACTACCGAGGGGATGCCCAGGCGCACTTCGGGCATCGCAAAGCGCGTGCCTTCGGCGGCAACGCGCAGGTCGCAGGCGGCGGCGAGCTCGAGCCCGGCGCCGATCACCGCGCCGTGCAGCCGCGCCACCGCCGGCACCGGCAGGCGGCGCAGGGCCTCGCAAGCACGGTGGATGCGCCCGACGAACGCACCCGCCGTCGAGGCGTCCAGCCGCGCCAGCTCGTCGACATCGGCGCCGGCGCAAAAGCTTCGGCCCGTCGCGCCCAGCACCACCACCCTCGCGCTTTCGTCGCGAGCGAGCGCCTCGAGCTCGCTGGCGAGCGAGTCGAGCATGGCGACGTCGAGCGCATTGGCCTTTTCCGGGCGGTTGAGCCGGACCCGCACCACCGCGCCCTCGCGCGTCACGTCGACTTTCATGCACCAAGTTTATCCGGCGCACGCGCACCTCTTCGACGCCGCCAGCCGCCATAGATAGAATTTGAGGATGGCGCAACAAAAGAACTGGGCCTTCCCGACCGAGATGCGGCCGCGGCCGGAGGACTGGCGCTTCGACCTGGACAGCGTGCTGGAGTCGGTCGTGCTGCTGCGCGCCGAGATTCCCGACGACGCCTTCACCGCGCCGCTGCTCGGCACGGAACGTGCCGGGAACGGGGTCGTCATCCGCGACGATGGGCTGGTGCTCACGATCGGGTACCTGATCACCGAGGCGAGCACGATCTGGCTCACGACCAACAAGGGCGCGGTGGCCGGCGGCTTCCCCGTCGCCTACGACCAGGCGACCGGCTTCGGCCTGGTGCAGCCCCTCGGCCAGCTCGGCGTGCGTGCCATCGAGCGCGGCAGCGCCACCTCCTGCCAGGTCGGCGCCAATGTCGTCGTGGCCGGACAGGGCGGCCGCCCGCACGCGCTCAAAGCCTCGGTATTCGCCAAGCGCGAATTCGCCGGCTACTGGGAGTACGTGCTCGATGAAGCGATCTTCACCGCGCCCGCGCACCCGCAATGGGGCGGCTCGGCGCTGATCGGCGCGGAGGGCAAGCTCCTCGGCATCGGCTCGCTCCTCGTGCAGGAGAAGATCGACGCCGGAACCATCCAGGGCAACATGGTGGTGCCGATCGACCTCCTCGAGCCGATCCTCGAGGACATGGTGCGTCTCGGGCGGCCCGACCGGCCGCCGCGCCCCTGGCTCGGCATCTACGCCACCGAGGCTGGCGCCAAGCTCGCCATCGCCGGGCTCGCGCCCGGCGGCCCCGCCGAGCGCGCCGGGGTCCAGGTCGGCGACCTCGTCGCCGAGGTCGGCGGCACCAAGCCTTCCAGCCTCGCCGACCTCTTCCGCCGCATCTGGCGCGCCGGCACCGCGGGTGCCGAAGTCGCCCTGAAGCTCGTCCGCGAAGGCAAGCTCGTCGACGCCCGCATCGTTTCAGGCGACCGCGCCGACTTCCTCAAGAAGCCCCACCTGCATTAAATAGTTAGAGCTCTATCTAGAGCTTCAGGCGCTGCACCGCGGTCCAGTCCACCATCGTTTCGAGCCTCGGTTCGTCCGGGAGGCGCAGCTTGCCGTCCTTTATCTCCGGGATCTGCTTCGTCACCTGCGCGGCGAGGATGAGGAAGAACGAGTGCTCGGGCGGCAGCACGAGCGGGCTCTCCAGCCCGGCCGCGGCCTGCAGGGCGAGCAGCGTGCCGAGCGCGCTCTCGTAGTACATGCCGAGAGAGACGCGCACGCCGTGCGCCGCGCACAGCGCGTCGATGTCGCGCGCTTCCGAGATCCCGGTGCGGCCGGGCTTGATCATGAGCGCGCGCGCGCCGCGGTCGATGAAGAGCGCCGCGTCGTCGCGCGAGGTGCAGGCGTAGTCGACGAGCAGCGGGATCGGGCAGTCGCGCTGCAGGCGCTCGAAGGCGCGGTCGGGCGCGATGGCACATGGGTCCTCGGCCACCGCGACGCCGGCGTCGGCGATGGCGCGCAGGTAGCCGGCAATGCCTTCCTGCGGATACGCGCGGTTGGCGTCCATCGAGAGCTCGATGCCCTCCCCCACCGCCGCGCGCACCTCGGTGATGACGCGCAGGTCGGTGTCGCGGCCCTGCCCGCCCTTGAGCTTGAGCGAGCGCAGGCCGTACCGCGCGCACAGGTCGGCAGCCTCCGCCGCCATCAGCGCCGGCGCCTGGCGCGTGACGATCCACGAGAGGGACACTTCGGGCGTCCCTCCCCACTGGCGCCATAGCGGCTTGCCGCGCGCCGCCGCGCGCATCGACCAGCAGGCGTTGTCGAGCAGCGCGCGCGGGCTGCGGTTGCCGTCCACCCAGTCGAAGGCGCGCGCCACCGCCGCCGCATCGGCGAGCTCGACGCCGCGCAGGCGCGGCAGCATCACGTCCTCGAGCGTGACCGCGAGCGAGCGCGGCGAGAAACCGGTGCGCGCCGGCTTCACCACGCCCTCGGCGATGCCGACAGTGCCGTCGTCGGCGGTCAGCTTGAGCAGCGCGTAGTCGCTCGAGCTCTCGGCGGCGTAGGCCCAGGTCACCGCCCGCCGGTAAGGCAAGCGGTAGAAGTGCAGCGACCAATCGGCGAGCTTCATGCGCCGCCATTGTCCCGCAACATCGCTTGACGCCGCGCGCGGACCTGTGATCTCCTGACCGCCGCAACTCGGGGGAGGTGCGCGTGTCCGATCCACAACAGACCGAACCGCCCGGCGCACCTCCACGCGCCCTCGTTGCGTTCGTCCGCGCCATGGACCGCTTCGCCGAGTGGTGCGGCCTCGTCTTCTGCTGGCTCATCATCCCGCTGGTCGCCGGCATCACCTACGAGGTATTCGCGCGCTACGCTTTCCACGCGCCCACCATCTGGTCCTACGACGTGGCGTACATGCTGTACGGCACGCACTTCATGCTCGGCGCCGCCTACACGCTCTACAGGGGCGGGCACATCCGCACCGACGTCTTCTACCAGAACTGGTCTTTCCGCACGCGCGGACTGATCGACGCGTCGCTGTATCTCTTCTTCTTCTTCCCGGGCATGGCGCTGTTCCTCTGGATGGGATGGCAGGAGGCGCTGCATTCCTGGGAGCTGCGCGAGGTCTCCGGCGAGAGCCCCTGGCGGCCGGTGATCTACCCGTTCAAGACCGTGATCCCGGTCGCC
>JAQSVY010000141.1 GCA_029266935.1 Burkholderiales bacterium | reverse complement strand
CTCGTTCGGAATACCTCGAGAAAATCTCAACCGGCCTGAAGGCGCGCGCCGACGAGATCGCGAAGACCATCGCGCAGGAAGTCGGCATGCCGCTCAAGATGTCCGCGCGCATCCAGGCCGGCCTGCCCATCGCGAACTTCGCCAACTATGCGAAGCTGTTGAAGGAGTTCCAGTTCGAGCAGCGCGTCGGCAATTCCCTCGTGGTGCGCGAGCCGGTCGGCGTGGTGGTCGCAATCACGCCGTGGAACTATCCGCTGCACCAGATCGCGCTCAAAGTAGCGCCGGCGCTCGCCGCCGGCTGCACCGTGGTGCTCAAGCCCTCGGAAGTGGCTCCGTTCAACGCCTTCATCCTCGCCGAGGTCGTGGAGGCGGCCGGGCTGCCGAAGGGCGTGTTCAACCTGGTGACGGGCTACGGCGCGGCGGTCGGCGAGGCACTGGTGAAGCACCCCGGGGTGGACATGATCTCCTTCACCGGCTCGACGCGCGCCGGCAAGCGGATCTCCGAACTTGCCTCCCAAACAATAAAACGTGTGGCCCTCGAGCTAGGGGGCAAGAGCGCCTCGGTAATCCTCGACGACGCCGACCTCGCGCAGGCGGTGAAGAGCACGGTGAACGGCTGCTACCTCAACTCGGGGCAGACGTGCACCGCGTTGACACGGATGCTGGTTCCGCAACCGAAATACGAAGAGGCTGCGAAGCTGGCTGCCGAAGCAGCGAAGGGCTTCACGGTGGGAGATCCACTTGGTGAGAGCACCAGGCTGGGACCGCTGAGCTCCCAGGCGCAGCTCGAGCGCGTGCGCGGCTACATCGAGAAGGGCATTGCCGAGGGCGCGCAGCTCGTCGCCGGCGGCGCCGCCCCGCCCGAGGGCGCGCCTCGCGGGGGCTACTACGTGCGCCCGACGGTATTCGGCAACGTGAAGAACAGCATGACCATCGCGCAGGAGGAGATCTTCGGCCCGGTGCTCTCGATCATCCCGTACAAGGACGAGGAAGAGGCGGTGCGCATCGCCAACGACACGGTCTACGGCCTCGCTGGGGCTGTGTGGTCGAAGGACGAGGCGCGCGCGCAGCGCGTGGCGCGGCGCATCCGCGCCGGCCAGGTCGAGGTGAACGGCGGCGCGTTCAACATGAACGCGCCTTTCGGCGGCTTCAAGCAGTCGGGGCACGGGCGCGAGGCCGGGGTATACGGCCTGGAAGAGTTCCTCGAGTACAAGTCCCTGCAGCTGAAAGGATGAAGTGAGGCGCCTGCGCCTGATCACCGGCCTGGTGATCGCGGCGTTCGTCGTCGGGCACTTCACGAACCACGCGCTCGGCGTCGTCTCGGTCGAGGCGATGAACGGCATGCGCGCGGGGCTCGCGAGCTGGTGGCGCAGCCTGCCGGGCACCGTCCTCCTCTACGGCTCGCTCGCTACGCACTTCGCGCTCGCGCTCGTCTCGCTCTACAGGCGCAGCACGCTGCGCATGCCGGCGTGGGAGGCGGGGCAGCTCCTGCTCGGCCTCGCCATCCCGCCGCTGCTCATCGCCCACGTGGTGGGCACGCGCCTGACCTGGGAGCTGCTGGGGCACTACATCGACTACGAGCGCATCGTCGGGCTGCTATGGTCCGACTCGCTCGCCGCGGGGCGCCAGTCGCTTCTGCTCCTCATCGTCTGGACGCATCTGTGCTTCGGCATGCACTACTGGCTGCGCATCAAGGCCTGGTATCCGGCGGTGCAGCCCGTCGCCTTCGCCGCGGCGCTGCTCATTCCGGCCGTCGCGCTCGCCGGCTTCGCCGCCGCCGGCGCGAGCCTGTGGCCGGCCATCGAAACGGTCGGCGGCATGCAGAAATACAACCTCGAGCTCGCCGGCATGACCGATGCGCAACGCGCGCGCCTTGCCGCCTGGCGTGAAGGCCTGACCTGGGGATTCTGGCTGCTGCTCGGCGCGACGCTGCTCGCGCGCTGGCTGCGCGCGCGCATCGGCGCGACCTACCAGGTGCGCCACGCCTCCGGGCGCGTCCTTACCGCGCCGGTCGGGCGCAGCATCCTCGAAGCGATCCGCGACGCCGGCATCCCGCACGCCTCGGTCTGCGGCGGCCGCGCGCGCTGCACCACCTGCCGGGTGCGCATCGGCGATGGCCTCGCGGCGCTGCCGCCGCCACGGCCGGCCGAGGCGAAGGCTCTCGCCCGCATCGAGGCGCCGCCGAACGTGCGCCTCGCCTGCCAGACACGTCCGAGGGAAAGCGTCACCGTGACGCCGCTGCTGCCGGCCGGCGCCGACGCGGCGCTCGCCCGCCGTCCGGGCAGCCCCCAGGGACGCGAGCAGCGCATCGTGGCGATGTTCGTAGACCTGCGCGAATCCACCCAGCTCGCCGAGGGGCGCCTGCCCTACGACGTGGTGTTCGTCATGAACCAGTTCTTCGCCGAGATGTACCAGGCGCTGCGTGCGAGCAACGGCTATTACGCGCAGTTCCGCGGCGACGGCCTGCTCGCGCTCTATGGCCTGCAAAGCGAGCTGCCGCAGGCCTGCCGCGACGCGCTCGCCGGCGCCGCCGAGATGCAGCGGCGCATGGACAGGCTCAACGCCAGCCTCGCCGCCGACCTCGCGCAGCCGCTGCGCATCGGCATCGGCGTGCACGCCGGCGTGGCCATCGTCGGCACCATGGGCCCGCCCGATGCGTCGATCCATTCCGCGATCGGCGACAACATCAACATCGCCGCGCGCCTGGAAGGCATGACCAAGGCCTACCGGTGCACGCTGGTGGTCTCGGAAGAGACCCTGCGCACGGCAGGCATCGACCCGCGCGGCGCGCCGCTTCACCGCGTGCGCGTGCGCGGCCGCACCGAGCGGCTCAACGTCTACGCCGTCGACGACCCTCGCAACCTGGTGAAGGAGAGGAAAGCGGAAATCGGGGTCTGACCCCGATTTCGCTACCTGGTGCTGCCGCTCAGCGTGCGCGAGAGCTGGTTGGTGGTGTTGGCAAGGCGCGCGGCGAGGACGCGGATGAGCTCGAGCGCGGCATCGGGGTTCTCGCGGATCACCTTGATGAACAGCTCCTTGGAGATCCTCAGGGTCTCGACCGCGGTGAGCGCCGTGGCGGTGGCGGTGCGCGGCACGTCGCCGTAGATGGCAATCTCGCCGATGATGTCGTTCCTGCCGATCTTGTTGACGACGATCGGCCCGCCCGGGGTGGGGACGCTGATCTCGATAAAGCCCTCGATGACGATGTAGGCCGCGTCGCCCATGTCGCCGGCGCTGAACATCACCTGCCCGGCGTTGTAGTTGAGGCGCTCGGAGGAGAAGACCAGGAGCTTCTGCATCGCCGGCTGGATCTTGCTGAAGATCGGGATCTGGCGGATCAGCTCGACTTCCTGTTCCAGGCTCATGCGGTCCTCCTTTTCAGCTCGGCGAAGCGGCCCTGGTCGGCGAGTTTTCCCCGCTCCATCACCAGCACCGTGGAGAAGCGCTCGGCGTACTCCTCGCGCGAGAGCGCCCACACCACTCCGCGGCCGCGGCGCTCGGCGAGAATGCCGTCGACCATGCGCGCCTGTGAAGCCGGGTCGAGCACCGCGGCGGCGTGGTCGAGAATCAGCACCGCCGGGCGCTTGAGCAGCGCGCGCACCAGCGCGACCTTCTGCCGGTCGGTGGAGGCAAGCCGCGCGCCGCCGACGCCGACGTTGTACGAAAGGCCGAAGCGCACCACCAGCGGCCGCAGCCCGAGCTCGTCGAGGAGCTCGCGCATCAGCGTGGTGATCCTTTGCGTGGCGCCGGCCTGGCCGGTGACGATTTTGCCGAACAGGATGTTGTCCTGCAGGGACGCGGCGCTGTTGTAGAGCCCCGGGTCGAAGAACTCCACGCTCTTGCGCATCGCGGCAGGGAGGTTGTTCGCGAAGTGCCGGCGCGCCTCCACCACGCGCGCCTCGAAACCCTCGTCGATGAGCCCCAACCGGTGCCGGGTGGCGATCAGGCGGAAGGGCAGCGCGAGCAGCGCGCGGCGCTCGCTCTCCTCGATACCCTTCAGCCCGAGTTCGCCAACGTGCTGGAGGATGGCCTCGAACTGCGGCAGGTCCTCCTGACGGATGAAGCTGTACTGCGCAAAGAACTCGTGCCCCGGCGGCAGGCCGCTGAAGAGCTCGACCATGGTCTCGGCGACCTTGTGGCCGGTGCGCAGCATGAGCTCGTAGAGGCCGGTCTCGCGCAGCACCTGGCGCACGTAGGGATTGCCGGCGAGGTTGTCGATGTCGAAGGTCCTGCCAACCGGGGTACCGAAGAGCAGGTTCTCGGCGAGCGTGGCGTTGCGGTTGTAGCGCTCGGGATCGAAGCGCTCGACCCAGTCCTCGATGTCGAGCGCGGCGAGCCGCTCGCGCATCCGGCTTCTTGCCAGAAGAATCTTTTCGGTAGCGACATCGTTGGCGGAGCTGCGCAAGCCGAGCTCGAAGATCGTCTCCTCCAGCTCCACCACGCGCAGCAGCTCGACGATGCGCGCCTCCATCGCATCGGGCCCGTCGACCCCGGCGGAGGCGTAGTCGATCCACTCGGCGTCGATGTCGAGGGGGCTGTTGCCGGTGCGCAGCGCTTCGCGCTTCTGTGCCTCGCGCAGGCGCTTGCCCTTCTCGTCGTAGTCGGGCTCGCGCACCGGGTGGTGCTTGAGCCCGTAGAGCATGTTGCCGCGCACGTCGGTCGGGAAGAGGTACGCCGGCGAGCCGACGTAGGCGAGCGCGCGGCCGGTCACCGCCTCGGGCGCGCGCGTGATGTCGATGCCGCCCATCTCGATGGTGCCGCTCGTGGGCGGGTACAGGCGCGCGAGGAGCTGCGCGAGCTCGCTCGTGCCCGCGCCGCCCTGGCGCCCGACGATGGCCACGTGTGCGTGCAGGTCGAGGTCGAAGGAGACGTTGTCGATGACGCGCGTGCCGCCTTCGTCGAGCAACGTCACGTTGGACGCGCGCAGCCGGCCCTCTTGCGGCAGCTCGGGCGACTCGATCAGCGCCTGCAGCTCCGGCGGCGCCACGTCCTCGGCCGTGAACTGCTCGATCACCTGGCCGTACTTGATCTGCACGTCCATGCGCTGCTGGTCCCAGTCGATCAGCTC
>JAQSVY010000140.1 GCA_029266935.1 Burkholderiales bacterium | reverse complement strand
GCGTACTGCTCGCGGATCTGGCGCTTGGCCTGGGCCTGCTTGTCCTTCGCGGCCTTCTGGCACTGGTCCTTGGCGTCGCCCTTCTGGTCGTCGCAGCGCTCCTTGGCGACCTCGTACGCCGCCTCGGCCTTCATTTCGTCGGCCTTGCGCTGGTTGCGCGGCGAGGGATCATGCTTCGCGTCGAGCTCGGCCTTGGCGACCTTCTCCTTGCCCTTGGCCTCGGCCATGCAGATGTCCTTGGCGTTGCCCTTCATGCCGTTGCAGCGCTCCTTGTCGGCCTTGGCCTGCTGCTCGATTTGCTCTTCCTCCTGGTCTTTCACCTTGCGCTCGGACTGCTTCTCAACACGCGGCTGCTCGGTGCGCGACTTGGGCGTGCCCGCCGGGGCGGGAGTGGTCTGCGCCTGCGCCGCGGCGGCGAAGGCGAAAGCGATGGAGGCTGCGATGAGTTTCAATTTCATGGGGATCTCCTCTTAAGGCCTTCTCAGCAGGCCCGCGACCAGCGAGACCAGGAAAAGGACGACAAATACGACGAACAGGATCTTGGCGATTTCCGCCGCGCCGGCCGCGATGCCGGTGAAGCCGAAGACCGCCGCGATGATGGCGATGATGAAAAATGCAAGGGCCCAGCTAAGCATGACCGACTCCTTCAAAAAGTGGATGAAGCTGAGGAGACCGAGCAAAGCTCATGCCTGCGCGCTGCTGTAAGCGTTGCTGCTGCGCTGTAAGAACTACGCGTAGCGGGACGCGTACACGCGTAGGGTTTCCGCTACAGAAAGTCCCCGGCACGGCTCCTGCTCGGGTATAGGCATGCATGCCCTGAGCCAGCGCGCGGCGAACGATGCAGCGCCCCGGAGGACCGACGACGAGCCGCCGGCCATGGTTTGGCTCGCACGCCCGGACCTGTCGTGCGAATCGGTGAGCCGCGCGTGGAGCGAGTTCACCGGCCACGGTGCCGAGCAGGCGCTCGGCGAAGGCTGGTCGCGCTGCCTGCACCCCGAGGACCTGGCCCGCTGGCTCGACGCCTGCGTGCGCGCCTTCGACGCGCGTGCGAGCTTCGAGCTCGAGTACCGCATGCGCCGACGCGACGGCCAGTATCGCTGGGTGCTCGATCGCGGCCGTCCCCGTTACTCGCGCGACGGGGCGTTCCTCGGTTACGTCGGCGCCTGCATCGACATCGACGAGCGCAAGCGCGCCGAGCTCGATCTCGCGCGCGCGCTCGAGCGCGAGCGGCGCCTGCGTGTCGCCACGGAGGAGGCGAGCCGGATCAAGGACGAGCTGGTCGCCTCCGTGCTCGGCCGCCTCGCCGAGCCGCTGCTTCGCGGCGTGCGCGTGCTGATCGTGGAGGCCGAAGCCGACGCACGCGAAGGGATGGCGAAGGTGCTGCAGGCTGCGGGCGCCGATGTCCGCGCTGCCGCTTCCAGCGCCGACGCCCTTGATGCGCTGGGGGACTGGCGCCCGGACGTGATGCTGGCCGACATGGCGCCGCGCGGCTGCGACGGCCTGGTGTCGGTGCGGGCGCTGCGCCCGCCGCGCAGCGATGCGCGGCTCGCCAAGCCCGTGCAGCCGGTGGCGCTGCTCGCCGCCGTCTCCCGCCTTGCGGTGCCGGTGTAAGAACCAGCGCTGTAGTGCAGGCAGCGCAGCCGGCACGCGGATTGCTGCCTTTCAATGTCATTTTCAAAAGGAGGCACCATGAACTGGGACACAGTGAAGGGCAACTGGAAGCAGATGCGCGGCAAGATGAAGCAGCAGTGGGGCAAGCTCACCGACGACGAGTTCGACCAGATCGAGGGCAACCGCGAGCAGCTGGTCGGCAAGATCCAGGAGCGCTATGGCATCGCCCGGGACGAGGCGGACCGCCAGGTGCGCGACTGGGAATCGCGTAATGGCTGAAGAAAAAACTTCCGACGAGCGCAAGGCGGGCTGGCCGTTCGACCCGCTGCAACCGGGCGACCATGAGCCGGTCCGCCTGCCCGGGAACCTGGAAGACCTGCACAAACAGAACCCCGCACCGAAAAAGGAGAGTACCGATGAATAGACGCAGCATGCTTACCGCGCTCGCGGCCGCCGCCCTGATGGGCGTCGCGGCTTGCTCGAGCAATCCCGAGAATCGCCGCACCGTCGGCGAGACCGCGGGCGATGCCGCCGTCACCGCCAAGGTGAAGACCGCGATCGCGACCGACGTCGGCGCGCGCACTGCCACCGCGGTGAACGTCACGACCTACAACGGTACCGTGCAGCTCACCGGCTTCGTTGACAACAACGACCAGAAGAGCCGAGCTGAGAACGCCGCGAAGAAGGTCGACGGCGTGAAGTCCGTCAAGAACGACATCCGCATCAAGAGCACTTCCTGAGCGACACCCCGGAGGGCGGCCCGGCCGCCCTCCGGCCCGGCTTTCTCCTGGAGGGATCCCCATGGCACTTCCGCAGCGCAAGACCCTGCATTTCGAGCTTCCGCCGCTTCCCTACGGCGAGGACGCGCTCGCGCCCATCCTCTCGAGCGAAACGCTGCAGTTGCATCACGGCAAGCACCACCGCAAGTACGTGGACACGATGAACCAGCTCCTTGAGCAGAATCCGGTAAATGCGAGCAGCCTGGAAGAGGTTGTCCGCAACGCCTCGGGAAAACTTTTCAATAATGCCGCGCAGGCGTGGAACCACGATTTCTTCTGGCATTCGCTCTCGCCCAAGGGCGGGCGGCCGTCGGGCGCGCTGCTCGCGCGGATCGAGAGGAATTTTGGCAGCTACGATCGCTTCGTCGAGGCCTTCGCCAAGGCGGGCAACGAGCAGTTCGGCAGCGGCTGGGCCTGGCTCGTGGAGAAGGACGGCAAGCTGCAGGTCATGGCGACCGCCAACGCGGACACGCCCATGGCACACGGCGTGCGCTGCCTGCTCACCGTCGACGTCTGGGAGCACGCCTACTACATCGACTACCGCAACCAGCGCGACCGCTTCCTCGCCGCGGTCATCGAAAAGCGGCTCAACTGGGCGTTCGCCGAGCAGAACCTCGGCCGTTAGCCGGCTTGCGGCGCGGACAGGCGCTGTCCGCGGTCTTCTTCGCGCCGCGGCAATCGGTATCTTCGAGGCCGCGTTCGACATCCGCGTGGGCTTGCTTGGTGATGCCGCGCGGATCGCGCGTGGCCGCAAACCCACGGATGGTCTTTCCAGTTCTCTTTTTCATTAGACCGTCGCGAGCGGGGCGCGCGGATCGAAGTCGCGCCAGGAGCCGTCGCGCCACTCGCCCTCGGCGCGCCCCACATTGCGCGCGCGGTGCTGCCGCAGGATGGCTACGGCGCGACTCTCGGTGCCGAGGCGGTCGACGTTGACGGCGATCATGCGCCCGCCGCGCGGCTCGACCGGGTGCTCGACCGTGGCCTCGCGGCGCCGGCCGCCGCGCACGCGCGACATGGCGCCGGCGAAAGAGCCGATGTAGGCGCCCAGGCCGGCGGCGAGGAGCCAGGTAATGCCGTTCTGCTCGAGCTGCAGCACCCATCCCGCGGCGAGGCCCACCAAGGCGCCGATCACCGCGCCGATGGCCGCGGCGACGCCCGCCTGCCGCGAGCCGGCGCTCGAATGCGGCGAGTCGCCGCCCACCGGCGTCATGTCGTGCTGTCCTGGCGGCCCGACGTAGAACGAGTCGATGTCGTTGTCGGTAAAGCCCTCGCGCGCGAGCGCCGCCAGGGCGGCGTCGGCATCCACGGTGCGGTCGAACCTGCCACAGACGATCCTGGACATGTCAGATTCCTTCCTCTGCGTTTAAGCGTTCTTCCTCATGTCGGCCCGGCGCACGTCGACGCTCGGCATGCGCATCAGGGCGCGGTACTTGGTGATGGTCCTTCGTGCAACCCGCAGCCCCTGCTGCGCGAGCAGGCGCGCGAGCTCCGCGTCCGAGAGCGGCGCGCGCGGGTCCTCGGCGGCGATCAACTCCTTCATGACCGCGCGCACCGCGGTGGCAGAGGCGGCGCCGCCGTTGTCGGTGGCGAGCCGGCGCGAGAAGAAGTGCTTGAACTCGAACAGGCCGCGCGGCGTCGCCATGTACTTGTTGTTGGTGACGCGGCACACGGTGGACTCGTGCAGGCCGAGCTCGCCGGCGATGAGCTTGAGCGTCAGCGGCTTCATCGCCACCTCGCCGTACTCGAAGAAGCCGCGCTGGCGGGCCACGATGGCGTCGGCGACGCGCTGGATGGTGGCGAAGCGCTGCTCGATCGAGCGCAGCAGCCAGCGCGCCTCCTGGAGCTGGCGGGTGAGCGACTGGTGCGCGGCGCCCTTCGGCATGGCGTCGGCGTAGATGCGGTTCAGGCGCACGCGCGGCAGCGACGCCGGATTGATGAGCGCCACCCAGCGCTCGCGCGCCTTCTTCACGATGACGTCGGGGATGACGTAGCGCGCCTCGGCGGCGCCGAAGCGGTGTCCGGGCCGCGGATCGAGCGTGCGGATGAGCGAGCGCGCGACGTGGATCGCCGCCTCGTCGCAGCCGCAGGCGTGCTGCAGGCGAGCCCACTCGCGGTTGGCAAGCAGCGGCAGGTGGCCCTGCACGATGGCGAGCGCGACGCGCCGTCCGGGCGTGTCCGACGGCAGCGCCTGCAGCTGCAGTTGCAGGCATTCCTCCAGCGTGCGCGCGCCGACGCCGGCCGGATCGAGGCTCTGCACGAGCTTCAGCGCCGCGAGGAAGTCCTCGGCGCGCACGTCGTGCTCGGGCGGGATCAGCGTCGCCAGCTCCTCGAAGCTCGCCTTGAAGTAGCCGTCGTCGTCGAGGCTGTCGACGATCATGTGGGCGAGCGCGCGGTCGCGCTCGCCCATTCCCGACATCATCAGCTGCCCGCGCAGGTGCTCTTGGAGCGACGGCTGCGCCTCGGCGGCGCCGCCCCAGTCGTCCTGTTCTCGCTCGGCGGCGGGCGCGCTGCTGCCCGATTGCTCGTGCGACACGACGAACTCCTCTGCGGTGGCGCCGTCGCGCGTGGCGGCGGGAGGCGCCTCGGGGTTCTCCTCGAGGAACGGGTTGGCGTCGAGCGCCTGCTCCATCTCCTGCGCGAACTCGAGCGCGGACATCTGGAGGAGGCGCAACGCCTGCTGGACCTGCGGCGTCAGCGT
>JAQSVY010000139.1 GCA_029266935.1 Burkholderiales bacterium | reverse complement strand
AACCGTCATGAACATCACCCATACCGGCGGCTGCCATTGCGGCGCGGTGCGCTTCGAGGTGCAGGCGCCCGCGCGCATCGAGGTCACCGACTGCAATTGCTCCATGTGCAGCAAGGCCGGCTACCTCCACCTCATCGTGCCGAAGGCGCGCTTCCAGCTGCTCTGCGGCGAGGAGGTCCTCAGGGGCTACGAGTTCAACACGCGGACCGCGAAGCACCTCTTCTGCTCGATCTGCGGCATCAAGTCGTTCTATGTGCCGCGCTCGCATCCGGACGGCGTCAGCGTCAACGCGCGCTGCCTGGACGAGGGCACGGTCGAGTCGATGACGGTGAAGGCGCTGGACGGCAAAAACTGGGAGAAGTCGCATCCCGGCGGGAGAGGCAAGCCGCTCGACGAATGACGGCATTCGTGTTCGCGCACGGCGCCGGCGGCCACCGCGACGATCCGGGCATGCGTGCCCTTTCGAAGCTTCTCGCCGATCTTGGCATCGAAGTCGTGCGCTTCAACTTCCCTTATCGCGAGGCGGGCTCGAAGCGGCCCGATCCCATGCCGGTGCTGAAAGCCAGCATGCGGAAAGAGATCGAGCGCGTGCGCGGCGGACCGCTGCTGATCGGCGGCCGCTCCATGGGCGGGCGGGTCGCCACCATGCTCGCCGCCGAGGGGCTCGCCTGCGACGGGCTGCTCCTCTTCGCCTATCCGCTGCATCCGGCCGGGCAGCCGGAGAAGCTGCGCGATGCGCACCTGCCGCAGATCGAGGTGCCGGTGCTGTGCTTCAACGGCACGCGCGATGCGCTGTGCCGGCGCGACCTCATGGAACGCGCCCTCGTGCAGGTGAAGGCGCCCTGGACGATGCACTGGCTGGAAGGCGCCGACCATTCGTTCCACGTCCTGAAGCGCTCAGGCAGGACCAATGCGCAGGTGCTGGACGAGATCGGCGAGGCAGTTTCGAGATGGGCGCTAGTCCACGACTAGGGCTGGCTCCCCCATCAGGGCGATCTGTTCGCGCAGCTCCAGGATCCGGTCCTGCCAGTAGCGCTGGGTGTTGAACCAGGGGAAGGCGGCGGGGAAGGCCGGGTCGTCCCAGCGCCGTGCGATCCACGCCGAATAGTGGACGAGGCGCAGCGTGCGCAGCGCCTCGACGAGGTGCAGCTCGCGCCGGTCGAGCGTCATGAAATCCTCGTAGCCCGCCAGCACGTCGAGCATCTGGCCGGTCATCGCGGGGCGGTCGCCGGAGAGCAGCATCCACAGGTCCTGGATGGCCGGGCCCATGCGCGCATCGTCGAGGTCGACGAAGTGCGGGCCTTCGCTCGTCCACAGGATGTTGCCGGGGTGGCAGTCACCGTGCAGGCGAATGCTCTTCACGTCGCCGGCGCGCTCGTAGCAGAGCGCCACCGCGTCGAGCGCCTGCGCGGTGACCGCCTCCCACGCCGGCAGCAGCTCCGGCGGCACGAACTTGTGCTCGAGCAGGAAGGAACGGGGTTCTCTGCCGAAAAGATCAGGATTCAATTCCGGGCGATGCGAAAAGCGCTTGGTCGCCCCCACGGCGTGGATGCGGCCGATGAAGCGGCCGATCCATTCCAGGGTCTTCGGGTCGCCGAGCTCGGGCGTGCGCCCGCCGCGGCGCGGGTAGACGGCGAAGCGGAAGCCTTCGTGGTGGCCCGAGTATTGCGGCGCCACCACGGGGATCTCGTGATTCTTCAGCTCATGGGCGAAGGCATGCTCCTCGTCGATCTGCTCGTCGGTCCAGCGCTCAGGACGATAGAACTTCACCACCACCATGGGTCCATCATCGATGCCCACCTGGTAGACGCGGTTCTCGTAGCTGTTCAGCGTCAGCAGTCGCCCGTCGGGCGCGAGCCCGGAGGCAGCGACGGCGTCGAGCACGAGGTCGGGCGTGAGGCGCGAATAGGGATGCGCGTCCAAGTTAGAATTCTCTCCCATGAACAGCGTGGTCCGCGTCGCCGACCTGCAATTCTCCTACGGCGACCTGCAGGTGCTGCGCGGGCTTTCGCTCGATATCCCCCGCGGCAAGGTCGTGGCGATCCTGGGCGGCAGCGGCTGCGGCAAGTCGACGCTCTTGAAGATCATCGGCGGGCAGCTGCGGCCCGAGGCCGGCTCGGTGACGATCGAGGGCAAGAACGTGCACGAGCTCGACTCCGACGCGCTCTACAAGCTGCGCCTGGAGATCGGCATGATGTTCCAGACCTCGGGCCTGTTCAGCGACCTCACGGTCTACGAGAACATCGCCTTCCCGATCCGCGAGAACTTCGACGTGCCGGAGGACCTGATCCGCCGCCTGGTGCTGATGAAGCTGCACGCGGTGGGGCTGCGCGGCGCGCACGCCATGAAGCCCAACGACCTCTCGGGCGGCATGACGCGCCGGGTCGCGCTCGCACGCGCCATTGCCACCGATCCCAAGCTCATGATGTACGACGAGCCCTTCGCTGGGCTCGACCCGATCTCGCTCAACCAGATCGTCAACCTGATCCGCAGCCTGAACGAGGCGCTCGGGCTCACCTCCATCGTCGTCACCTACGACGTCCAGGAGGCGCTCAAGGTGGCCGACTACGTCTACGTGATCTGCGACGGCGTGATCCTCGGCAAGGGCACGCCCGCGGAAGTCGAGGCGTCGGGGGATCCCTACATGAAGCAGTTCCTGAATGCGCTGCCCGACGGGCCGGTGCGCTTCCACTTCCCGGCCCCGCCGCTCGAGCAAGACCTGCGCCTTACGCGCGGGTAATAATCCGGGTGTGATACCCGGCGCGCGAGGCGCCTAGGAGGTCCCCCATGGCTGATCACGATCCGAGCGAAACCATCCGGCAGGCTGCCGCCGATTCCATGCGCCACGGCGAGGACATCCGCCGGCGCGTGCACGACGTGACCCTGGAGGCGCTGAAGAACCGCCGCTTCGACCGCGAGGGCATCCGCGAAGTCGTGCGCGCGGTCTCCGAGGGCGTGACGCGCGGCGCCGACGCCGGCAGCAGCGGCCTGCGCGACCGGCTCGCCGAGGCGTTCCGCGGCATGGATGAGGCGCTCACCAAGTCGGTTGCAGCGGGCCAGCAGGCGCTGCGCCAGATGGCGGCGACCGGGCGCGGCTTCTCCGACCACGAGCTGAAGCAGGGCGTCGCCGGCCTGAAGAAGATCGAGCACGACTTCGTCGAGACGGTGAACCAGGTGGCGTCCTCGGCGAACGAGCGGCTGCGCCCCGAGCTCAAGGAAGCGCTGCGCCAGACCCTGCACGCCGGCACCGAGACGGGCCGTCAGAGCGCGCGCCTGATGGCGGAGTTCACGCTCACCGGCATCGAGCTCGCCGGGGAGTTCAGCGCCCGCTTCGCACAGGTGGCGAGCGGCGTGCTCGCCGGCATGGCGGACGCGCTGTCGCAGAAGAAAGACCCCGGCCCGCGCTAGCCGCCTAGATGCTTCGAGAAACCCTGGGTCTCATGCGGGAGCTGCCGCGCCTGCAGGAGATCACAAGCGTGCTGATCCGGCACGGCCTCGGGGAGTTCGTGCGCCGCATCGGAATCGCCGGCGTCCTCGAGCGTGCCGGGCAGATCCTGCACTGGGGCGAGGCGGCCGAGTCGCAGAAGCTCGATACGCCGCAGCGCATGCGCCTCGCGCTGGAGGAGCTCGGGCCGACCTTCGTCAAGCTCGGGCAGGTGATGGCCACCCGCGTCGACCTCTTCCCGCCCTCCTGGATCGCCGAATTCGAGAAGCTGCAGGCCGACGTGCCGCCGGTGCCCTTCGAGACGCTGCTGCCGGAGCTCAGCCGCGCGCTCGGCCGCTCGCCCTTCGAGGTGTTCGGCGAGATCGAGACGCGCCCGTACGCCGCGGCGTCGATCGCGCAAGTGCACCGCGCCCGGCTCAAGGACGGCACGCCGGTGGTGCTGAAAATCCGCCGGCCCGGCGTGCGCGAGAAGATCGACGCCGACCTGCGGCTGCTGCGCCGTGTGTCGGAGCTGGTCGAGTCGGAGATGCCGGAAGTGCGCCGCTACCGACCCGCGCAGATCGCGGCGGAGTTCGCGCGCTCCCTCGAGCGCGAGGTCGACTTCACTGTCGAGCAGCGCAACATCACGCGCTTCACGCAGAACTTCGCCGGGCACGAGCACATCGTCATCGCGCAGATCTACCCCGAGTACACCAGCGAAGTGCTGCTGGTGCAGCAGCACGTCGCGGGGATACCGGCCACCGACACCGCGGCGGCGGAGCTGGCGGGCCTCGATCGCAAGCTCCTCGCCGCGCGCGGCGTCGACGCCTTCCTGAAGATGATCCTGATCGACGGCTTCTTCCACGCCGACCCGCATCCGGGCAACGTCTTCTACCTGCCCGGCAACAAGCTGGTGATCATCGACTTCGGCATGGTCGGTCGCCTCTCGCCGCGCCGGCGCGCCCAGGTGGTCGACCTGCTCGCCGGCCTCGCGCGCATGTCGGAGGAGCCGATGCTGGAAGTGCTGCACGAGTGGGCGGACGACGCCCATGTCGACGAGGAGCGCCTCGCCGCCGACGTGAACGAGATGGTGTTCGAGTACGAGGGCATGCCGCTCAAGGACATCCGCATCGGCAACGTCATCCGGCAGTTCTCCGACATCGTGCGCGCGCATTCGATCGTGCTGCCCTCGGATCTGTCGCTGATGTTCAAGACCCTGATCACGCTGGAAGGCCTGGGGCGCCAGTACGACCCCGACATCCACCTCGTCAACCACATCACGCCGCTCGTGCGGCGCGCGCTCGCCGAGCGCTACCAGCCCAGCGAGATCGTGCGCCGCGGTCGCGGCGCGGTGCGCGAGTTCTTCGACCTCGTCGGCAGCGTGCCGCGCGACGTGGCGCGGCTGCTGCGCGAGGCGCGCCGCGGCAAGCTGCGCGTCGACCTCGACCTGAAGCGCCTCGACGGCTTCGGCAAGCAGCTCGACCGCACCCTCGATCGCGTCACCGTCGGCATCATGACGGCGTCGCTCGTCATCGGCTCCGCCATCGTCCTCACCGTGCGCGACGGCCCCGAGTTCTTCGGCATCCCCGTCCTCCCCGCCCTCGGCCTCTTCGGCTACCTCCTCGCCTTCTTGAACAGCCTCTGGATCGTCTACGGCATCTGGCGCTC
>JAQSVY010000138.1 GCA_029266935.1 Burkholderiales bacterium | reverse complement strand
CGGCGGGCGAGCCCTGCGCGATGACCTGCCCCCAGTGCATGACATAGATGTGGTCGGCGAGACCGAACAGGAACTTCATGTCGTGCTCGATCAGCACGATGGTGAGCGAGCGCTTGAGCTCGGCGATGAGCGCCGCGATGCGCGCGGTCGCCTCGGTGCCAAGGCCCGCGGTCGGCTCGTCGAGGAAGAGCAGCTTCGGCCGCGCCGCGAGCGCGAGCGCGATCTCGAGCGCGCGCCGCTCGCCGTAGGGAAGGTCCTTCGCCCTGACGTATGCCTTCGGCCCCAGTCCCACGCGCTCGAGGGTTTCCCGCGCCAGGCTGTTTTCCTTGAGGGTGGAAAGCATCGAAAACCCCCTCTTGCGCACCTCCGGGGTGGCGATGAGCACGTTGTCGAGCGCGCTGTACTCGTCGAAGAGGTTCATCACCTGGAACGAGCGCGAGATGCCCAGGCGCGCGATGCGCCGCGGCGGCAGCCCGGTAATGTCGCGGCCCTCGAAGCGCACGCTGCCCCGATCGGGCGCATAGCGCCCGGTGAGGAGGTTGAAGCACGTGGTCTTGCCGGCGCCGTTCGGGCCCATGATTCCCGATAGCCGGCCCGCCGCGAAGCGCATGCTCACGTCCTCGAGGACGACGTGGTCGCCGAAGCGCTTATGCAGATGCTTTGCTTCGAACATCTTTCAGGATTCCGGCGATGCCCTCGGGCCTGAAGAGGACGATCGCCATGAACAGCAGCCCGTACCAGAGCAGCCACGCCTCGGTGTAGGCGCCCAGCAGGTCGCGCGCGACGAAGAACAGCACCGCGCCGATCACCGGCCCCCAGAACGACACCAGCCCGCCGCCCACCAGCGCCATCATCACCACGAAGCCCGACTGGTGCAGGCTCATCACGTTCGGGTAGGCCGACTGCTGGGCGAGGGCGAACAGGCCGCCGGCGAGCCCGGCGACCAGCGTCGAGATGACGAAGGCGAGCCACTTGAACGCCCAGACGTTGTAGCCGATGAAGCGAGCGCGCGTCTCGTTCTGCCTGATCGCCGAGAGCACGCGGCCGAAGGGCGAGTTCACCAGCCGCCAGAGGAAGAAGGTGACCGCCACGAAGACCAGAAAGCAGAAGTAGTAGAGCGAATCCAGGTCTTCCAGGAAAGGCGGGCGCTTGATGTTGAGAAGCCCGTCCTCGCCGCGCGTCACGCTGTGCCACTTGATGGCGACGAACCAGAAGATCTGGCCGAAGGCGATGGTGAGGAGCGCGTAGTAGATGCCGCGCCGGTGCGAGATGAACGCCGCCACCAGGGCGCCGGCGATCGCCCCGGCGCCAAGGGCAAGCAGAAGGGAAAGCCACAGCCCTGTCCCAAGATAGATCTGTGAAAGGCCGAAGGAATACGCTCCGACGCCGAAGAAGGCCCCGTGGCCGAAGGATGGCAGCCCCGCATAGCCGAGCAAGAGATTGAATCCCAAGGCGTAAATCACCCAGATCATCACCTCGACGCCGAGGTAGGGGTACAGCCCGACCTTGCCGATCCACAGCGGCAGGCTGGCGAAAAGCGTGAAGGTGGCGAGGCCTTGCAACATTTGTTCTAGAAGGATATTGTTCTGGAACACCTGTTCTAAAGTCAATGGCCGCTTCCGCTCCGCGCTCCGGCAACTACGAACAACTGAAGGGCGAGCTGTCGCGCCTTTACCCGGGCATGTCGCCGCAGCTGCAGCGCATCGCCACCTTCGCGCTCGAGCATCCGCAGGACATGGCGCTCGACACGGTGGCGACGCTGGCGCGCGGCGTCGGCGTGCAGCCCTCCGCCATGGTGCGCTTCGCGCAGGCGCTCGGCTACGACGGTTTCTCCGAGCTGCAGCGCGTGTTCCGCGGGCGGCTGGTCGAGCGCTCGAACACCTACCCCGGGCTGCGCAACTACCGCGAGCGCATCGAGGCCTTTCGCGCCGGCCAGCAGCGCTCGGGGCCGGGCGGGGTGCTCGCCCAGTTCGTCGCCGACGGCATTGCCTCCCTCGAGCAGCTCCACGAGCAGGTGGCGCCGGGCGACCTCGCCGCTGCTGCGAAAGAGCTTTCCAATTCAAAAAGCATTTATGTGCTGGGCCATCGGCGGTCCTTTCCGGTCGCCTACTACATCGCCTATGCGCTCAACCAGCTCGAGCTGGAAGCGCACCTGCTCGATTCCGTGGGCGGCATGCTCAAGGAGCCGGCGCGCCAGATCGGCCCCAAGGACGCGCTGATCGTCATCTCGTTCAAGAACTACACCCCGGAGGTGGTCGAAGTGGCGCAGGCCTGCCATGCGCGCAAGGTGCCGGTGATCGCCATCACCGACAACGCGCTCTCGCCGCTCGCGCGCGCGGCCAGGGTCTGCTTCCAGATCGAGGAGAAGACCTCCAAGCCCTTCCGCATGCTGGTGGCGCCGATGTGCCTCGCGCAGGCGCTGGTCGTCGCCCTGGGCGAGCAGATCTCGAAATGAAGCTCGACCCGCATTTCGACCTGGTGTGCATGGGCCGCGCGGCGGTCGACCTGTACGGCGAGCAGCCCGGCGCGCGGCTCGAGGACCAGTCCTCCTTCGCCAAATACCTCGGCGGCTGCCCCGCCAACATCGCCGTGGGCGCCAGCCGCCTCGGCCTGCGCGCGGCGATGCTCACGCGCGTCGGCGACGAGGCGAACGGCCGCTTCGTACGCGAGACGCTCGCCGCCGAGGGCGTCGACGTGTCGCACGTGCGCACCGATCCGCGCCGCCTCACGGCGCTCGTCTTCCTCGCCATCAAGGACCGCGAGAGCTTCCCGCTCATCTTCTACCGCCACGACTGCGCCGACATGGCGGTGAGCGCAGACGATTTTGATCAGGCCTTTCTGAGCAATGCAAAAGCCTTGCTTGTTTCGGGCACGCATTTCTCGCAGCCGGCCACGGCGCGGGCCTGCTTCGCGGCGATGCAGCTCGCGAAGCGCGTCGTGTTCGACATCGACTACCGGCCGGTGCTGTGGGGCCTGACTTCGCCGGGACGTGGCGAAGACAGGTTCATTGCTTCCCAAGAAGTCACTTCTGTCCTGCAGAAAGTCATTCCCCATGCCGATCTCGTCATCGGCACCGAGGAGGAGTTCCACATAGCCGGCGGCTGCGAGGACACCGACGAGGCGCTGGCGCGGCTGCGGCGGCTGGGTGACGCGACCTTCGTCGTGAAGCGCGGTCCCCTGGGCTGCAGCGTGCATACGAAGAAGTCCTCTTTTGCGCAGAGCGGCTTCCCGGTCGAGGTGTTCAACATCCTCGGCGCGGGGGACGGCTTCGCGGCCGGCTTCCTCTCGGGCTGGCTGACCGAGCGGCCGCTCGAGGAATGCGCGCGGCGCGCGAATGCCTGCGGCGCGCTGGTGGTCTCGCGCCACGGCTGCGCCCCGGCCATGCCGTCGGAGGAAGAATTGGAGTTCTTTTTATCAAGAACCCATTGGCCCCGGCGCCTGCGCGAGTCTGCCGAGCTCGAGGAGGTGCACCGGCGCACCACCGGCCGCCGACGCTGGCCGGAGGTGCTCGCCCTCGCCTTCGACCACCGCCGCCAGCTCGAGGAGCTCGGGCCGCCGCCGCGGATCCAGCGCTTCAAGGCTTTGGTCGCGCAGGCGCTGCTCCGGGAATCCGTTCCCGGCACCGGGGCCATCGTCGACGAGCGCTACGGCGAGGACGCGCTCTTCTCCCTCACCGGCAAGGGCATGTGGCTCGCGCGCCCGGTCGAGGTGCCCGGCATCTCGCCGCTCCAGTTCGAGTCCGGGGACAACGTCGGCGCGGCGCTGCGCGCCTGGCCGAAAGAGCATGTGGTCAAGTGCCTTTGCCTTTACGAAAAGCAGGACCTGGCCAGGCTGAAGCTGCTGTACGACGCCTGCCTCGCCACGGGCCACGAACTGCTGCTCGAGCTCCTCGTCAAGAACCCGCCCCTCGAAGAGATCTACGCCGCCGGCATCAAGCCCGACTGGTGGAAACTGGCGTCCCCCGAGAAGGAACAGGACTGGGCCGGTGTGGAGCGGGCGATCGAGAAAAATGATCCGCGCTGCCGCGGCGTGCTACTGCTGGGGATGGAGGCGAGCGAGGATGAGCTCGAGCGCGGCTTCGCCGCGGCCGCGCGCCACCCCGTCTGCAAGGGGTTCGCGGTCGGCCGTTCGATCTTCATGGACGCGGCGCGGCGCTGGTTTTCAGGAAAGTGCAGCGACGAGACGGTGATCCACGAAGTCGCAAGGAACTACGCGAGCCTGGTGGCGGCATGGCGGAAAGCGAGGAGCGAATGCAAAGAATCGGTTTCATAGGCGTCGGCCTGATGGGCCACGGCATGGCCAAGAACCTGCTGCAGAAGGGCCATCCGCTGTCGTTCCTCGTGCACCGCAACCGGTCCAATATCGCCGACCTGCTGGATCTGGGTGGCAAGGAATTTTCATCGCCCCGGGAGCTGATGAATGCATGTGATGTGGTGATCCTCTGCGTGACGGGCACCCCGCAGGTGGAGGCGAACGTGTATGGAGGCCTGCTCGAGGGCGCACGCAAGGGGCAGGTCGTGATCGACTGCTCGACCAGCCAGCCCGAATCCACCGGGCGCATCCGCGCCGACTTCGCGGCGAAGGAAGTGCGCTTCGTCGACGCGCCGCTCGCGCGCACGCCGGTGCAGGCCGAGGAAGGCAAGCTGAACTGCATGGTCGGCGCCGACGAGAAGACCTTCGCCGAGGTGAAGCCGGTGCTGGAGAAGTTCTGCGAGAACGTGTTCCACGTCGGCGGCCCCGGCGCCGGGCACAAGATCAAGCTCGTCAACAACTTCCTCGCCCTGGGGCACGCCGCGCTCGCCTGCGAGGCGCTGGCGGCCTGCGCGAAGGGCGGCATCGACCTCGAGGTCTTCTACAGGCTGATCTCGGCCGGCGGCGCCAACTCCGCGATGTTCCAGATGGTCGTGCCCAAGGCGCTGAAGGGAGACTTCACCGGGCTGCTTTTCACGCTCGGCAATGCCAAGAAGGACATCGGCTACTACCAGCAGATGGCGGCAAGCGCCCCCCTTGCAGGCTTCATGGGCGGGGCGCTCCACCAGCTGCTGGTGCAGGCGAACGCGCTCGGCCTCGGCGAGAAGTTCGTCCCGTCCCTGATCGAGGCCTACGAGAGGATCAACGGATTGCAGATCGTCA
>JAQSVY010000137.1 GCA_029266935.1 Burkholderiales bacterium | reverse complement strand
TTCCACGGCGAGGGCATCCTCGCCGTGACCAAGGCGCTGCTGCAGTCGGGCGTGTCCTACGTCGGCGGCTACCAGGGCGCGCCCGTATCGCACCTGCTCGACGTGATGGTGCAGGCGCGCGACTACCTGGACGAGCTCGGCGTCCATGTCGAGGCCTGCACCAGCGAGGCTTCGGCCGCGGCGATGCTGGGCGCTTCCATCAACTACCCGGCGCGCGGCGCCGTGACCTGGAAGTCGATCGTCGGCACGAACGTCGCCGCCGATGCCCTCTCCTACCTGGCGAGCGCCGGCGTGATGGGCGGCACGCTGATCGTGCTCGGCGAGGACTACGGCGAAGGCGGCGTGGTGGCGCAGGAACGAAGCCACGCTTTCGCACTGAAGTCCCTGATGTGGCTCCTCGACCCGCGGCCCAACCTGCCGACGATCGTCGAGATGGTCGAGCGCGGCTTCGAGCTCTCCGAAGCCTCCAACACGCCGGTGATGATGGAACTGCGCATCCGCGCCTGCCATGTCCGGGGTTCTTTCGCTACCAAGAAAAACCTTTCACCCGCAGTTTCGACGAGAGAAAAGCTGGAAGGCCCGCCGAAGGAGTTCATCTACGACCGGCTCGCCCACCCGCCGGCGACCTTCCGGCAGGAGAAGCTCAAGAACGACGTGCGCCTGCCGGCGGCGCGCCGCTTCATCCTCGAAAAGAAGCTGAACGAGCACTTCGACGGCGCCGAAAAGGGCCTCGGCATCATCGTGCAGGGCGGCCTCTACAACGGCCTTCACCGCGCGCTGCGCACGCTGGGGCTCGCCGACCAGTTCGGCGCGAGCCGCCTCCCGATCCTCGCGCTGAACGTCGTCTACCCGCTCGTGCCGGAGGAGATCAACGCTTTTTGTGCTTCAAAGAAAGCGGTCCTGGTCCTTGAAGAAGGACAGCCGGAGTTCGTCGAGCAGGAAATCGCGATGTTCCTGCGCCGTGCCGACGTGCAGGCGAAGCTGCACGGCAAGGACTGCATGCACATGGCCGGCGAGTACAGCGCCGAGGCGATGGTGCGCGGCATCGCCAAGTTTCTCTCGCAGCGCGCAGCGCATATCGATACCTCGCTGCTCGGCGCCCTACCCGTGCGTCCGCCGACCTTCTGCATCGGCTGCCCCGAGCGCCCGGTGTTCTCGGCGATGAAGCTCGTGGCGCAGGACATCGGACGGCCGCACGTATCGATGGACGTCGGCTGCCATGCCTTCGCCTCGTTCGAGCCCTTCTCGCAGGGGAACACGCTGCTCGGGTACGGCATGAGCCTGGCCGCTGCCGCCGGCGTCTCGCCCATGCAATCGAAGCGCGCTGTCGCCGTCATGGGCGACGGCGGGTTCTGGCACAACGGTCTTCTCAGCGGCGTGGCGTCGAATCTGATGAACAAGGGCGACGGCGTGCTGGTCATCATGAAGAACGGCTATGCCTCGGCCACCGGCACCCAGGAGCTGATCTCGTCGCCTTCCCAAGTCGCGCGCGACGACGCGATGGGCAAGAGCGCGGCGCACGCCGACCGCACCATCGAAAACACCCTTACCGGGCTGGGCGTGAAATGGCTGCGTACCGTGAATAACTACAACGTCGGCGAGGTGGCCCGCGCCTACAAGGAGGCGATGACCACCAAGGAGAAGGGCCTCAAGGTGATCGTCGCCGAAGGCGAATGCCAGCTCGAGCGGCAACGCCGCCTGAAGCCTTTCACTGCAAAGCAGCTCTCCGAGGGAAAGAGAACCGTGCGCGTGAAGTACGGGGTCGACGAGGACACCTGCACGGGGGATCACTCCTGCATCCGCCTCTCCGGCTGCCCCACCCTCACCGTCAGGGACAACCCCGATCCGCTGCGGCGCGACCCGGTGGCCACGGTGGTAGAGGGCTGCGTCGGCTGCGGGCTGTGCGGCGAGAACGCGCATGCCGCCGCGCTATGCCCCTCGTTCTACCGGGCCGAGGTCATCCAGAATCCGAGCACCTGGGATCGCTTGGTAGGGAAGTTCCTGTGAACCTGCCTGAACGCCCGATCACCATCCTCATCGCCGCCCTCGGCGGCGAAGGGGGCGGCGTCATGGCCGACTGGCTGATGGAGGCGGCGACCGTGGCCGGCTACCCGGCGCAGGCGACTTCCATCCCCGGCGTCGCGCAGCGCACCGGCGCCACCACGTACTACCTGGAGATCTTTCCCGCCCTGCGGAGCGCTCTCGGTGGCAAAGAGCCGGTGCTCTCGCTCACACCGAGCCCGGGGAACGTCGACGTCATGGTGGCTTCCGAGCTGGTCGAGGCGGGACGCGCCATGCAGAACGGCTACGTCAGCCCGGAGCGCACCACGCTCATCGCTTCGACGCACCGCATCTACGCCACGGTGGAGAAGATGCAGATGGCCGACGGCCGCTTCGAGAGCGCCCGCGTCATCGGCGCGGCGGCGCAGCTCGCGCGCCAGTCGGTGCTCTTCGATATGCGCAAGCTCGCGCAGGAAAGCGGGACGGTGATCAACGCGGTGCTTTTCGGCGCCATGGCCGGAAGCCGCGTGCTGCCCCTCTCGCGCGAAGCTTGCGAGCAGGCCATCCGCCACGGCGGGCGCGGGGCGGAAGCGAGCCTGCGCGGGTTCGCGGCCGGCTACGAGATTGCCGCGGGCAGCCGCACCCTGCCCGCCGAGGCGGCGCCGCCGGCGCGCGCCACGGAGCTGCAGGAAATCCTGCGGCTCGGCAAGGAACGGCTGCGCGACTACCAGGGTGAGCGTTACGTTGCGCTGTACGAGGAGCGGCTGCAACCCTTCCTCGCCGGCGACCCGAAGCTCGCCGCGGAGGTGGCGAGGCTGCTCGCGGTGTGGATGAGCTTCGAGGACATCATCCGCGTCGCGGACCTCAAGACGCGGAGTTCTCGTTTTCAGAGAATTCGTAAAGAAGTAGGAGCAAAGAGCGGGGAGCCGGTCGTGGTGATCGACTACCTCAAGCCCGGCGTCGAGGAGTTCGCCTCGATCCTGCCGGCCTCGCTCGGGCGGCGCCTCCTCGCGTGGGCGGAGCGGCGCGGCAAGCTCGACGCCTACAACGTCGGCATGCACATCCGCACGTCCGGCGTCGTCGGCTACCTGCTGGTGCGCTCGCTTGCCTGGCTGCGGCCGCTGCGCCCATTCAGCCACCGCTACCGGGAGGAGCAGGCCCTGATCGAGCGATGGCTCGCCGAGGTCGCCGGGGCGGCGAAGCGCGACACGCGCCTTGCGCTCGAGATCGCCGCCTGCGCCAACCTGATCAAGGGCTACGGCGAGACGCACCGGCGCGGCAAGGCGAACTTCCTCGCCATCGTCGACGCCCTGGTCGAGAACCCCGCCACCGCCGACCTGCACGAGCAGGCCGCCGCCATCCGCAAGGCGCGCGAGGCCGCGCTTGCGGACCCCGAAGGCAAGGCGCTCGGCTCGACCCTCGGCAAGCCCGTGGTGTGGCTCAAGCCGGTCGGGCGCACGTAGAATCGTCTTTTTCGCCCGGACCACCATGGCCAGCGTTCCCCAACCGAAGCCCAGCGCCGCGCGGCAGGACCTGTACCGCCGAATGGACAAGGACGACCTCGCGCCGCTCTGGGAGGTCCTGCACGACCTCATCCCCGACGAGCCGGCGACGCCGTGCAAGCCGGCACTGTGGAAGTACCGCGACGTGCGGCCGTATCTCATGGAGGCAGGAAAGCTGATCACCGCCCGCGAGGCCATCCGCCGCGTGCTGATCCTCGAGAACCCGGGCATGCGCGGCGAGTCGTGCATCACGCAGAGTCTGTACGCGGGGCTGCAGCTCATCCTTCCTGGCGAGATCGCGCCTAGCCACCGCCATTCGCAATCGGCGCTGCGCTTCATCGTCGAGGGATCGGGCGCCTACACGGCGGTCGACGGCGAGCGCACCACGATGCACCCCGGCGACTTCATCATCACGCCTTCGTGGACCTGGCACGACCACGGCAACCCCGGCGAGGAGCCCGTGGTATGGCTGGACGGCCTCGATATCCGCATCGTGCAGGCCTTCGGCGCGCAGTTCCACGAGCCTTTCGCGCAGGAGGTGCAGCCGGTGGCGCGCAGCGAAGGCGCTTCAGCCGCGCGCTTCGGGGCCAACCTGCTGCCAGTCGGCGCCGATGCACCCTTCGGTAAGACTTCGCCGATCTTCAATTACCCGTATGCGCGCAGCCGCGAGGCGCTCGCCAAGCTCGCCAAGGACCAGGCGCCCGACGCCTGCCATGGATGGAAGATGCAGTTCATCAACCCGATGACGGGCGGGCCCGCCATGCCGACCATCGGCGCCTTCCTGCAATTGCTGCCCAAGGGTTTCGGCGGCCAGGCGCATCGCGCAACCGACGGCACCGTGTACTCGGTGGTGGAAGGCTCGGGCGCCGCGCGGATCGGCGACGAGCGCTTCGAGTTCGAGCCGCGCGACACCTTCGTCGTGCCCTCGTGGGCGCCGCTGCGCCTCGAGGCGGCCGCGGAGACCGTCCTGTTCTCGTTCTCCGATCGTCCCTGCCAGGACGCGCTCGGCCTGTGGCGGGAAGCGCGGCCGGCATGAACGCCCCCGACCAGGCTTTCCTCAGCCGCGAGTACAACAACCGCGAGCTGGTCCCTGACCATCCGCAGTACTTCGCCCGTTGGACCGAAGCGTCGCTGCGCGCGCGCAACACCATGACCTGCTACCTCGACCGGCGCTACGGCGACATGCCGGGCGAGACGATCGACATCTTCCCGGCGCGCAAGGGCGACGGCACCTGCATGATGTTCATCCACGGCGGCTACTGGCGCGCGCTCGACAAGAAGGACTGCTCCTTCCTGGCGCCCGCCTGGGTCGACGCCGGCGTGTCGCTCGCGGTCGTCAACTACGACCTCTGCCCGAAGGTCGAAATGGACGAGATCGTGCGCCAGATGCTGCGCGCGAGCTGCTGGCTGTGGCTACACGCCGAGGAATACGGCATGGACCAGGACCGGCTCTACGTCTCGGGCCATTCCGCTGGCGGGCACCTCGCGGCCATGCTGATGTGCGCGCTCTGGCCGGTGTTCGACGCGCGCCTGCCAAAGGACCTCTGGAAGGGCGGGCTCGCGGTGAGCGGGCTTTACGACCTGCGGCCGCTGCAGTACGTCGACTTCCTGCAGCCCGACCTGCGCCTCGACGAGGCCCTGGCGCTCAAGCTCTCGCCGGCGTTCATGACGCCGGCTACGCGCGCACCGGTGATGACCTGCGTCGGCGGCGACGAGTCGAGCGAGTTCCAGCGCCAGAACGCCCTCCTCGGCGAGCGCTGGCGCGCCGCGTTCGCCGGCGACATCGACATGCCGCGCCGCAACCATTTCTCCGTGCTCGACGGCCTCGCCGAGCAGCCGAGCGCGCTGTTCCAGGGCGCCCGGCGGCTGATGAAGCTGGACAAGTGAGGCAGTACCTCGAGCCCGGGTGCTACATCGATAGCGCGCACGCCGCAGTCGTCGCCTTTTCCAGGGAGCATGCTTCCGGGAAAGACGATCGGCAATGCGCCGTCTCCTTGTACTACGCGGTGCGCGACGGTATCCCCTACAACCCGTTCCTCGATTTCGCCGACCCGAACGTCTACAGGGCCTCGGCGGTGCTGGAAGCAAACCAGGGGTTCTGCGTCGGCAAGGCGGCGCTGCTCGCCGCCTGCGCGCGCGTGGCCGGCATCCCGGCGCGCGTGGGCTTCGCCGACGTGAAGAACCACCTCACCTCTCCGCGCCTCGCCGAAACGATGGGCAGCGACCTTTTCGTCTACCACGGCTACACGGAGCTGCACCTGGGCGGCCGCTGGGTGAAGGCTACACCCGCCTTCAACCTGTCGCTGTGCACGCGCTTTCGCGTGCGGCCGCTAGAGTTCGACGGCAACGAGGACTCGATCTTCCATCCCTTCGACGAGGACAACCGGCGCCACATGGAGTACCTGCGTGACCGCGGCGCGCATGCCGACGTGCCGGTGGAGGAGATCCAGCGCGCCTTCCGCGAGGCCTACCCGAAGTTCTACCGCCTGGGCACCGCGGCGACCAAGGAAACGTTCACCCCCGGTTGATGCGGGCGCTGCTCGAGGAGAGCTTTCGCGCCGCCGTGGCGGCGGCGGACCCGCTGCAGATCCTCGGCGCCCACCTGCCGCCGGCGCCGAAAGGTCGCACCTTCGTCGCCGCTGCCGGCAAGGCGGCTGCGGCGATGGCCTTGGCAGTTGAAAGATCATTTCATTCACAAGTCGAAGGAATAGCGATCACGCGC
>JAQSVY010000136.1 GCA_029266935.1 Burkholderiales bacterium | reverse complement strand
CTCGCCACCTTCCTCTACGCCATCGGCTTCGTCGGCAACGTCGCCGTGCCCAAGTCGGTCGACAGCGGCGCGACAGTGCCGCTTGCCGAGGCGCTCGTCGTCAACCTCCTGCTGCTCGGGCTCTTCGCCGTGCAGCACAGCGTCATGGCGCGGCGCTCGTTCAAGCGCTGGTGGACGCACATCGTGTCGCCTGCGGTAGAGCGCAGCACCTTCGTGCTTGCCGCCACGCTCGCGCTGGCGCTCCTCATGTGGCAGTGGCGGCCGATCGCGCAACCTGTGATTTGGAGTATCGAGAATTCCATGGCCGTTCTGGCGATACAGGCCGTTTTTTGGCTCGGCTGGGCGGTGCTGCTCATCAGCACCTTCCTCATCAACCACTTCGAGCTTTTCGGCCTGTGCCAGGTGTACGCCCGCCTCACCGGTCGCCCCGTGCCGGAGCCCGAGTTCCGCACGCCGCTTTTCTACGGGCACGTGCGCCATCCGATCTACCTCGGCTTCCTCCTCGGCTTCTGGGCGGCGCCGGTCATGACCGCCGGGCATCTCCTCTTCTCTATCGCCACCACCGGCTACATCCTGATCGGCATCTGGTTCGAGGAGCGCGACCTCATCGCCCAGTTCGGCGAGCGGTACCGCGCCTATCGCCAGCAGGTCGGCATGCTGATCCCGCTGCCGCGGCGCAAGCCCCGGGGCAGCGCGCAGGAGGGCGTCTAAGCCGCGCCAGCGCCGCAGTACCATTGCGGCATGCTTCGGCTCGTCCTGATCCTGGGGCTGGGCGCGGCGTCGACCTGCGCCCGGGCGCTCGAAGTCCAGTGCGAGCCGGTGCATCCGGTCTTCTGCATGAACATCCACGCCGGCTGCGCCGGGCGCACGGAGACCGCGGCTCTTCCGTTCAAGCTCAACGCCGCCTCGGGGCGCGGCTGGATCGAATCCCCGGACGCCGACATGCGCGAGCTCTACGCGAACGGACGTGCCGAATGGGAAGACGGCGAGACCCGCGTCATCGTCCGGCCGGAGCGCGGGCAGGGCTACATCCGGCTGCTCGCCGACGGCAGGTACGTCTTCCGCTACTACCGCGGCGACGCCGGCATCATGTCCTACGGCAGGTGCCAGTAGGGTCTCCCGCGGAATCGGAACGATCGTTCCGATTCTGGCCTTTCCAGCCCCTTCCACCATGGCCGGTATGATGGATGCCCAACGGCCATGGCGGCATCCCCTTCCTTGGCGCCCCGGTCCTCTTCGCCGCCATCGCCGGCTGGCGGCTCGCCTACCACCTGCACCGCGCGCCGCCGACGAATACGACGGGCCTATGCCTATACTTCGGCCGATGCCTACCTGCGCGCCGCAAAGCGCCGTTGTGGTCCTGCAGATGCGCAAGTCGTCCTATCACGGCATCGCCTGGCAGCGCATCAATCCCGGGTTGCGCGGCTGGTGGGATGCGTCGAGGGCACAAGAATGACCGGCGAGGCGCGCTCGGCTGCATCCGCCATGAAGCTGGCGGGCGTCATCGTCGTTTGCATCGGGCTCGCTGCCTTTGCGGTGGTGCTCTGGATCTTGCGCAACGCCATGGGGCTCCAGCGGGCCTGGGACATCGGCGATTTCTGGGTGCTGGGTGTCCTGGCGCTGTTCGCGGTGGCCTGCGCGTGGTGGGGAGGGCAACTCTTTCGCCGGGCACCAGCCTCCACGCCCGAGCCGGCCGCGATTGCCGCTGCGCCCGCGCCGGAAGCCGCAACGCCGCCGCCGAGGCGCGTCACGGTCTCGCACGGCTTTTCCGCCACCGGCGTGATCCTCCTCATCCTGTCGGTGCTTCTTCCGGACGAGTGGCATCCGGTGATGCTGCTCTTAGTCGGTCTCGCCTGCCTGGTGGTCTCGCACGCTCTCACGCCGTGCGAGGAGCGCATGGAGAAGCTGCGCAAGGCGCGCGCTTCGACACGCCAGCTGTGAGAAGCGCTATTTGTGCCGCGGATCCAGCGCGTCGCGAAGGCCGTCGCCCAGCAGGTTGAAGGACAGGACCAGAAGGAAGATCGAAACGCCGGGCCAGATGGCCATCCAGGGGGCCTGGTCTACGTAGTTGCGGGCGGTGTTGAGCATGCTGCCCCAGCTCGGGGCAGGGGGCTGTTGCCCTAAACCTAAAAAAGACAAACTGGCCTCAGCGATCACTGCGGCGGCGATGGCGAGGGTTGCCTGGACGATGAGCGGGGCGACGATGTTGGGGAAGATGTGGCGGAGCGCGATGCGATAGTGAGGGTTGCCGAGGGCGCGGGCGGCCTCGACGTAGTCCTCCGCTTTGGCATTCAGGACCTGGGCGCGGGTGAGGCGGATGAAGATCGGCGTCGCTGAGATGCCGATGGCGATCATGGCGTTGGTGAGGCTGGGCCCGAGGAACGCCGCGAGGGCGATGGCGAGGATGAGGAACGGGCAGGAGAGCATGGCGTCGGTGATGCGCGAGATGAGCGCATCGACCCAGCGGCCGACGTAGCCGGCGAGCATGCCGATCGGCACGCCGAGCGCAAGCGAGATGCTGACGGACACGACGCCCGCGAGGATGGAGGCGCGCGCGCCCCAGATGATGCGCGAGAGGACGTCGCGGCCGAGCTCGTCGCCGCCGAACCAGTGCGCGGCGCTCGGCGCGGCTCGGATGGCGCTCCAGTTGGTCGCCACTGGATCGTAAGGCGCGATCCACGGGGCAAGGAGGGCGAGGAGGACGAAGAAGACGACCACCGCGAAGCCGAGCATGGCGCCGCCGCGGCGGGCGAGACGCTTCAATACGCGACGCTGCGGAGACGCTTGTTGAAGGTCTTGGAGAACGACTGCTGCCATTAGACCCGCAGCCTCGGATTGACGAGGAAGTAGGCGAGGTCGGCGAGCAGGTTGAGCGTGATGTAGACGGTCGCGGTGAAGAGCACCACGCCCTGCACGACGAGGTAGTCGCGGTTGAACACCGCATCGACGATCAGCTTGCCAAAGCCCGGGATGGTGAACACCTGCTCGGTGAGCACGGCGCCGGAGAGGAGGGTGCCGAACTCGAGCGCGCCGAGGGTGATGATCGGGATCAGCGCGTTGCGCAGCGCGTGCTTGAGGATGACGACGCGCTCGTTCAGGCCCTTGGCCCTGGCGGTCCTCACGTAATCGGAGGACAGGACCTGCAGCATGGCGCTGCGCGTGTGGCGCATCAGCACCGCGGCGATGGCGTTGCCGAGCACGAAGGCCGGCATGATCATCGCCGCGAGGTTACCCCACAGGTCCTCGAAGGGGCTGACGTAGCCCGACGCCGGCAGCCAGCCGAGCTCGACCGCGAAGACGAGGATGAGCAGGATGCCGAGCCAGAAGTTGGGCGTGGAGAGGCCCCAGAGCGCGAAGACGTTCGCGCCGTAGTCCCACCAGGTGTCCTTCTTGACCGCCGAGATGACGCCCGCGGTGATTCCGATCAAGAGCGCGATCAGCATCGCCATCGCCGCGAGCTGGATCGTCACCGGCAGCTTCTCCAGGATCAGTTCGGAGACCGGCTTCTGGATGCGCACCGATTCGCCGAGGTCGCCCTGCACCACGCCCGAGGCCCAGTGCCAGTAGCGCACCGGCAGGGGCTCGTCGAGGTGAAACTTCGCTCTCAGATACCGGATCGTTTCCGGATCGCGCTCTTCCCCGGCGAGGGCGATCGCCGGGTCGCCGGGGAGGAGCTGCTGCAGCCCGAAGATCAGGACCGAGACGAAGAACAGCGTCGGGACGATCGTCGCCAGGCGCCGCAGCAGGTACTTCGCCATCCGGCGAATCCTCAGTTCATCTTCAGGCCCTGTACCCGCACCATGCCGTCGGGCACCGTGCGCAGGCCGCTCAGCTTGCTCGTGTGCGCCCAGAGCCAATGCCGGTGGTAGAGGTAGATGATCGGCCGGTCCTTCTGCACCTGCTGCGCGATCTTGTCGTAGGCCGCGGCGCGCCGCGCCGGGTCGAGCGAGGTGCGCGACTCGTTGATGAGCGCCTCCACGTCGTCCTTGCAGTAGCCGGCGTAGTTGGTCGGCCCCTTGCAGGCGAGCATCGTGTGCAGGTTGCCGTCCGGGTCCGGGCGCCCGCTCCACGCGAGCACGTAGGCCTCGAACTGGCCCTTGTCGGCGAGGTTGAGCGAGGTGGCGAACTCGGTCGACTGGATCTTCACGTCAAAGCCCGCGTCCTTGGCCATCGCCTGCACTACCTGGCCGATTTTCTGCGCGTCGGAGGTGGTGGCGGTCATGAGCGTGAAGCTCGGGTTCGGCACGCCCGCCTCCTTCAGGAGCTGCTTCGCGCGCGCGAGGTCCCGCTTGGGCATGCGCGCGCTCTTGCCGTAGTACTGGTTGGAAGGCGCCACCCACTGGTTGCCCGGCTGCGCCTCGCCTTCCATGACCACCTTGACGATGGCGTCGCGGTCGAGCGAGAGCTCGAGCGCCTCGCGCACGCGCGCGTCCTTGCCGAGCGGGTTCTTCTGCGCCATGTCGCTCTTGCCGACGTTGATGGTGATGCCCTGGTAGCCGATCTCGACGATCTTGGCCACCTTGAAGCGGCTGTCGTTCTGGATGCCGGGGACGTCGGAGGCGGCAACGCGCTCGATGAAGTCGAGCTGCCCGGAGCGCAGGTTCGCGAGGCGCACGGTCGCGTCGACGATGGGCTGGTAGACGATGCGGTCGAAGTGGATCTGGCCCTTGTTCCAGTAGTTCGGGTAGCGATCGAGCACGATGCGGTCCTGCGCGATGCGCTCGACGAACTTGAACGGGCCGGAGCACACCGGGTTGGAGGCGAACTTCTCGCCTGCCGCCTCGGCCGCCTTGGGCGACACCATCATCCCCGAGCGGTCGGTGAGCACCGCGAGCAGCGGTGCGAACGGCGCCGCGAGGTTGATGCGCACGGTCGAGGGGTCGACCACGTCGACGCTCGACATCACCGCGAGCTCGCCGCGGCGGTTCGAGCCCTTCATGTTCTTGTGGCGCTCAAGGTTGTACTTGACCGCGGCGGCGTCGAGCTTCTCGCCGTCGTGGAAGGTGACGCCGCTGCGGAGCTTGAGCTCGAGCGACTTGTTATCGGCCGACCACTTATGGGACGTGGCGAGCTGGGGAATGATGTTCAGCTTCTCGTCGAGGTCGAAGAGCTTGTCGCACAGGCCGGCGAAGACGATGCG
>JAQSVY010000135.1 GCA_029266935.1 Burkholderiales bacterium | reverse complement strand
GGCGTAGCCGCCGCCGACGTCGCTGTGCGCGCCGCAGAACCACACCTGCTCGACCTGCTGGCCGGGCTTGGGCTTGTAGTCCCACAGCGTCGGCGCGAAGGGCGCGCGCCGCTCGTCGATGGCGAGCGCGTGGCAGGCGACCTGCACGCTGCCCGAGAGCTCGGTGTCGTGGAACTGGTGCTCGCGGCGCGTCAGCCAGCGCAGGCCGCGCAGCGGGATGCCGAGCGAGCCGACGGTGTCCCAGACACCGATCATCCGTATCGGAATGGGTTCTTCATGAATGAGAGAACAGCTTTTCCTGAACTGCATCGGTCGCTCGAGGATGCCGCACTTGCGGATCATGCCGCCGATGCTGCGCACCGTGAACGCGCCGCGGCTGAAGCCGAAGAGGTAGAGCTCGTCGCCCGGCTCGTAGTTGGCGACGAGGAAGCGGTAGGCGTCGTGGATGTTCTCTTCCAGTCCATCGCCGAAGGCGCCGCCGCTCGCCCGGTCGAGCGTGTTGCCGGTGCCCACGCCCTGGTCGTAGTAGATGAGCTGCGGGATGTCGCCGTCGCGCTTCGCCACGCGGTAGCCGAGCTTGACGACGTTGGTGGGGCAGGGGGTGCCGTTTCTCTCCTGGTCGGCACTGTTCCAGGTGCCGTCGCAGCAGAGGATGAGTCTTTTCACTGCTTCTTATAGAGGTGCTCGCGCGTCCATGGCAGCGGATTCGCGCGCGGATCGGCGGTCTTCGTCACGATCACCTGCTGGATCGTCACCCAGCGCTTCTCGAAGGCATGCGCGCAGCCGGCGAGGTAGGTGCGCCAGATGCGCACGCGTTTCTCCTCGGTGTGCCGGCGCGCCGCCTCGAGCTTCGCCTCGAGGCGCGCCGACCAGTGCCAGAGGGTCTTCGCGTAATGCAGCCGCAGCGTCTCGACGTCCATCACTTCGAGGCCGGCGGCCGACATCCCGCGCAGCGCGAGCGAGAGGTGCGGCAGCTCCCCGTGCGGGAAGACGTACTTGCCGATGAAGTCCCCGCCGCCCAGCCCTACCGCCCGGCTGTCGGGGTCGATGGCGGTGATGCCGTGGTTCATGGCGATGCCGCCGTCCTTGAGCAGGCGGTAGATGGCGCCGAAGTACACCGGCAGGTTCTTCAGGCCGACGTGCTCGAACATGCCGACCGAGGAAATCTTGTCGTAGACCGCCTCGCCGGGGACATCGCGGTAATCCTGCAGCAGCACGCGGCAGCGCTCGGAGAGCCCTTCGGCGGCGATGCGCTCGTTCGCGAGCTTGTGCTGGTTGCGCGAGAGCGTGATGCCGGTGGCATCGACCCCGTAGTGCTTTGCCGCCCAACGCACCAGCGCCCCCCAGCCACAGCCGATGTCGAGGAAGCGGTCACCCGGCTCCAGGCGCAGCTTGCGGCAGATGTGGTCGAGCTTCTGCGCCTGCGCGGTGTGGATGTCCTCGTCGCCGGTCTTGAAGTAGGCGCACGAGTAGACCATCTCGCGATCGAGGAAAAGCGCGTAGAACTCGTTCGAGACGTCGTAGTGGTACTGGATCGCCTTCGCGTCGCGGGACCTGGTGTGCAGGTTGAGCAGGCCCGGACGGCGCCCTTTCTTGTCGCCGCCCAGGAAGCGCGACAGGCCCTCCGCGGCGCGCAGCACCTCGCGGATCGGGCCTTCCACGTCGATGTGGCCTTCGACGTACGCCTCGCCGAGCTTGGCGAGGTCGGCGCCGATGAAGTACTTGAGGGCGCCGGCGCCCGGGATGCGCAGCGTCACCGGCGTCTCGCCCGAGAGCTGGTAGCGCTTGCCGTTCCACAGCTCGATGGCGAGCGGCAGCCCGTGGGCGCGCAGCCCATCGATCGCCTTCTCGATCTGCGCCTCGATGATCATCCGGCGGCCTTTCCGCGCAGGGTGACGAACTCCTCGGCGGCGGTCGGATGGATGCCGATGGTGGCGTCGAACTGCGCCTTGGTGGCGCCGAGCTTCACGGCGATGGCGACGCCCTGGATGATCTCGCCCGCCTCCGGGCCGATCATGTGCGCGCCCACCACGCGCTGTCCGGCGCGCTCAACGACGAGCTTCATGAACGTGCGCTCCTTCTTCTCGGTAAGCGTGAGCTTAAGCCCCCGGAAGGAGGATTTGTACACATCCACGTCGCCGAAGCGCTCGCGCGCGCGCTCCTCCGAGAGGCCCACGGTGGCGAGGTTGGGGTTGGCGAACACCGCGGTGGGCACGTTCTCGTGGTCGACGGGCGTTGCTGCACCGCCGAAAAGGGTTCCGCCAAGCCACATCGCCTCGGCCGTGGCGACCGGGGTGAGGTTGATGCGGTTGGTGACGTCGCCGATGGCGTGGATCGACTCGACGCTGGTCCTCGAAAACCGATCGACCAGCACCGCCCCGTCGGGGCCGAGCTTCACCCCCGCGGCCTCCAGGCCGATGCCGGCACTGTTCGGCTTGCGGCCGGTGGCGAACATGACGAGGTCGGCCTCCTGGCGCGAGCCGTCGCCGAAGGTCGCGGCGATGCCGCCGGCGCTTTTCGTAAGCGATGCCGGCTCGGCGCCGAAATGGATGGCCAGGCCCTTTTCACGCATCTCCTCGGCCATGCGCGTGCCGAGCTCCATGTCGAAGCCGCGCAGCAGCCGCGTGCCGCGGTACGAAAGCGTCGTCTCGACGCCGAGGCCGTGGAAGATCGAGGCGAACTCGAGCGCGATGTAACCGCCCCCGACCACGAGCGCGCGCCGCGGCAGGCGCTCCAGGCTGAACGCCTCGTTGGAGGTGATGGCGAGCTCGCCGCCCGGAATCTGCGGCACCTGCGGCCACGAGCCGGTGGCGACGAGGATATGCTTTGCCGTGAAAATCTTTCCTGAGATCGCGATCTCGTGAGGTCCAGCGACCGTCGCCCGTTCACGGAAGATATGCACGCCTGCGTTGACGAGCACGCTCTCGTAGACGCCGTTCAGCCGCGCGATCTCGCGGTCCTTGTTGGCGACCAGCGTCTTCCAGTCGAAGCGCGGCTCGCCGACGCTCCAGCCGTACGCCGCCGCGATGTCGAAATCTTCCCGCCAGTGCGCCGCGTAGGAGAACAGCTTCTTCGGGATGCAGCCAACGTTGACGCAGGTGCCGCCGAAACGGCCCGGCTCGGCGATGGCGACGCGCACGCCGTACCCGGCGGAGACGCGGCTCGCGCGTACGCCGCCCGATCCGCCTCCTATGGTGAAGAGGTCGAAGTCGTGGTCCAGGGTTCTTCTTGCTTCAGGTTCGGGAGGTTGAGCTCCACCCGCTCGAGCCGAGCCTCACGGTCTTTACGGTGTCGCTCATGGCACGCCCCTCTCGGATGGCGATTGTACCAGCGCGAACCGCCCGCCAGAGGGCCGCACCGTTCCTTCCATCACCAGCTTCTGCAGGTGCGCGGTGAGCGAGCGCGCCGCTACCCGATGCACGCGCGGCGGCACATCGTCGTAGACCAGCGGAAGGAGGTCTTCGAGCGAAGCGGTTCCGAACTTTCTCAGGCTGGCAATCACCTTCGCTTCCCGGGCCATGCGGTGCGCGATCAGCCTGCGCAGCTCCTTGTGCGGCGCGCCGATGAGATAGCCGTGGCCGGGCGCGATGATGGCGATGTCCTCGGCGAGCAGCCGCTCGAGTGAGGCGAGGTAGGCGCGCATCTCGCCGTCGGGCGGGTTGATCACCACCGTCGAGCCCTGCATCACGTGGTCGCCGGTGAAGAGCATCTTCGTCTGCTCGAGCAGATAGCAGAGATGGTTCGAGGCATGGCCTGGCGTGTGGATGGCGCGCAGCGTCAAGCCGCTCAGCTCGATGCGCTGCCCGTTCTCGACGACGAGGTCCGGCGTGAAGCTCGCATCCTGGCCTTTCGGCGCCGGCCGTCCGAGCACCTGCGCGCCGGTCGCCGCCTTGAGCGCCGCGGCCGCAGGCGAATGGTCCAGGTGCGTATGCGTACAGAGTATCCAGCGCAAACGGCCCTTCGCTTCCGCGAGTATCCTTTCTACGTGAGACGCAATGTCGGGCCCGGGATCGATCACCGCGACATTGCCCTCGCCGACGAGGTAGCTGTTGGTTCCCGGCCCGGTCATCATTCCCGGGTTGGGCGCGGTGAGCCGCGTCACCCAGCGGTCGAGCCGTTTCGGCTCGCCGGGCACGACCTCGTAGCTCGACTCGCCCGTCTCTTCCGGGTCGCACCAGTGGATCTCGAAGTACTGCGGGTCGGCGCGGCGGAAGAGCTTCGGCCCGTCCTTGCCCTTCGCCCAGCAGGCGCGGTTCGCTTCGACCTCCGGCATGGCGCGGGCGTGAAGGAGGGCGTCCTTGACCGAATGGAAATTCCTGAAATCGTTGAGCGTGTGCTTTGTCGCGAAGACGAGCTCGATCTCGCCTCGCTCGGCGCGCGCGAGCGCCTCGCGCGGCGTGATCCAGACGTCGTGCACGGTTTCGCTCGCGTCGTGCTTGCCCTGCTGGCCCGGCGGCGCGGCGGCAAGGAAGAAGCGCGCGTCGAAGCGCCGCGCGCGGCCCGGCGCGGTGATCCAGTGGCCGATGAACGCAAGCTCGCGGGCGGGCAGGTAGAGATCCTCGGCCTCGAGCATGCGGACGAAAGACTGGTCCCGGTATTGCATGAGGCGCTCGGCGTGCGCCGCGTCGATCTGGCGGCCGCCCGTGTCGCACGCGAGCAGGATGCCGGCCTCCTCGAAGCACTCGCGGATCGCGGCGACGTAATAAGGCAGCAAATCCGAGGGCGGCGGGTCGATCACGCGGCGCGCAATGCGCGCCGCCGCGTCCGCCGCGTCGAGCGCACCGCCGGGGAAGACATAGGCGCCGCCGAGGAACACCGCTTCCTTGGTCCGCTGCAGCATCAGCACTTCGGGGCCATTGGGGCCGTCGCGCAGCAGCGCGAGCGTCGCGGCGGGACGTGGCACGGGCGCGGCCATCAGGGCGCGATCCGCTTTACGATGTCGGCCGCCGGCAGCACCGCATCGACGAGGTCGATGCCTTCGCCGGCGAACACGAGCGCAGTGTCGAAGTCGCGTCGCTCCACCGCTGCCGCATAGGCCTTTTTCTCCTGCGGCAGACTCTCTTTCAGGGCCTGCTCGTTGCCGTGCCACTTACCGGTGAACGAATTTCGCAGCGCGCGCGCGGTGATGCCGTCGGGCCAGTCGTGGCCGCGGATGATATCGAACACGGTGGTGCGCAGCGTCGCATCGCCGTTTGCCTCCACCACGCGCTGCTTCGCCTCGCGCGGGACGAGCGATTCCTCGGCGGCGAGGAAGCGCGTGCCGAGCAGGGCGCCCTCGGCGCCGAGCGCCATGGCCGCCTGCACGCCGCGCCGGTCGGAGATGCCGCCGGCGGCAAGAACCGGTGTATTTCCAGAAATATTCTTGATCGCAGGAAGCAAGGCAAAGAGCGAGCGCCTGCCGGCGTGGCCGCCGGCCTCGGTGCCCTGCGCCACCAGTACGTCGGGATTCGCTTGCAGCGCCTGCTTGGCGGTGCGCAGGTCCTGCACCTGGCAGA
>JAQSVY010000134.1 GCA_029266935.1 Burkholderiales bacterium | reverse complement strand
GCGAACCCGATCCCGGTCAAGTGGGCGCTCGCCGAGATGGGCATGATCGAGCACGGGCTGCGGCTGCCGCTCTCGCCGCTCGCGGAGAAGTTCCACCAGACGGTGCGCGAAGCGCTGCACGAGGCCGGAATCGCGCTGCCGGGGCTGCGCGTGGTGGAAGGCCGGGGGTAATGCGCAATCTCGTGTTGGCCGGCGCCGCGGCTCTTCTCTGCGGCTGCCAGAGCATCAGCGACTACATGGAGCGTAAGACCGACTATCGGTCGAGCGGTCCCGCGCGCACGCTGCCTCCGCTCGAAGTGCCGCCGGACCTCACCACGCCCGAGCGCGACGGTCGCTACATCGTGCCCGAGCAGCAGACCGAGAAGTCGAGCACGACCTTCTCGGGCTACCAGGCCGAGCGCCGCGAAAGGGCGACCGGCACCCCGACCCCCGGAGGGACGAACGTTCTACCGGCTTTCGACAGCATGAAGGTCGAGCGCGCCGGCACGACGCGCTGGCTGGTGGTGCAGGCACCGCCGGAAAGGTTGTGGCCGATCATCAAGGAGTTCTGGAAGGAGAACGGCTTCGAGGTCGAGGTCGAGTCGCCCGCGACGGGCGTGATGGAAACGCAGTGGGCCGAGAACCGCGCCAAGGTCCCGCTCGACACCGTGAGTCGCATCATCAGCCGGGTGTCCGGGCGCCTGTACTCGACGGGCGAGCTCGACAAGTTCCGCACGCGCCTGGAGCGCTCGCCCGAGGGCGCCGGCACCGAGGTCTACATCAGCCACCGCGGCATCGAGGAAGTGCAGGAGGCAACGGCCAACCTCGGCACCACGAGCGTCGCGCCTACCGTGTGGCAGCCGCGCGCGGTCGATCCCGGACTCGAGGCCGAGTTTCTGCAGCGCTTGATGGTGAAGCTCGGCTCCTGCAGGTGTACGAGCCCTTCGACCGCGCCTGGCGCCGCGTCGGCCTGGCGCTCGACCGCGTCGGCTTCACCGTCGAGGACCGCGACCGCCAGAAAGGGCTGTACTTCGTGCGCTACGCCGATCCGGCGAAGGCGAAGGACGAACGCGGCTTCTTCGCGCGCATCTTCTCCTCCGACTCCAGCGCCAGGCTCAAGGCAGAGCAGTACCGGGTACAGGTGACGCAGGCCGGCACCGAGACGCAGGTCAACGTCCTGAACAAGGACGGCGCGGCCGAGGCGTCGCAGACCGCGAGCCGGATCCTCACGCTGCTCCACGAGCAGCTGAAGTAATTTGCTGCGCTTCGCGTCACTCGCCAGCGGCAGCGGCGGCAACTGCCTGGTGGCAGAGTCGGGCAGGACCCGGGTGCTGCTCGACTGCGGCCTGACCCTCACCGACACCGAGCGGCGCCTCGCCCGCGCCGGGCTGCAGCCCTCCGACATCCACGCGATCCTCGTCACGCACGAGCACGGCGACCACGGCGGCGGCGTGTTCGACTTCGCCGCGGCGCACGGCGTTGCCGTCTACCTCACCTACGGCACGCGCGCCGCGCTCGAGGCCGAGGGCAAGGTGCTCGACGGCGTGAAGGTCGTCCTGGTCAGCGGCAAGGAGCCGGTCGCCATCGGCGATGTTGAGGCGCGCCCCTACACCGTGCCCCATGACGCGCGCGAGCCGGTGCAATACATCCTCTCCGATGGCAACGCCCGGCTGGGCGTGCTGACCGATATCGGCTGCTCCACGCCGCACGTCGAGCAGATGCTCTCCGGACTCGACGCGCTGGTCCTCGAGTGCAACTTCGACCTCGACATGCTCTGGGCCGGGCCTTACCCGAAGTGGCTGAAGAGCCGCATCGCCGGTCCGTTCGGCCATCTCGATAACCGCCAGTCCGAGGCGCTGCTCTCGCGCATCGACCGCTCGAAACTGAAGCACGTCCTCGGCGCACACCTCTCGCAGCACAACAACAAGCCCGCGCTCGCCCGCGCCGCGCTCGCCCGCGCGCTCGGCTGCAGCGACGACTGGGTCGGCATCGCCTCGCAGGACGACGGCTTCGAGTGGCGCAGCCTCTGACCCTTTTTCCGCTCTCTACAGGCCGACAGTAGTGCTCGAGACGGCGGGGTACGATGCGCCCCAGATCTCCAGGAACCGCGAGCGCATGGTGAGCGCCTCGTTCTCGTCGCCCAGGCCGATGGCGCCGCGGAAGAAGGTGGCCACGGGACGGCGCACGTAGTGCAGGGCATCGAGGACGAGGAAGGCGTCCTGCAGCTCGCGGATTTCTTCCCCGGTGCGGTGGATCTGCATGGCGTGTGCGTAGCGCGCGAGAAGCGACATCATGCGCGGGCACTGGCGAGTCAGGTGCTCGGTGTTGTGCACCACCATGTAGATGCGCCGGGTGCGGCTCGCCTGCAGGAAGCGCTCGAGGCGCGCGACGCGCGCGGAATCGTTCAGCCTGAGCGAGCTGCCGTCGGGATCGAAGATGCGCAGCTCGCGCCCCGGCTGCTCGATGAGGCGCTCGAGTGCGGCCTGGAACCCGGCGTTGGTGTCGAACCGCTCATAGATCGCCTCAGCCATCAGGGCCTCTCGAAGTGCAGGTATCCCAGGCGCCGCCAGCCGCAGATTAGGGCGGCGAGGGGCTGGGCGGCAAGCCTCTCGCCATCGAGGAGGCGGGAATCCGCGAGCTTGCGCAGCGCCGAGGCATGCCGCCGCGGCACGATAACAGCTTCGCCGTTTATGAAAAACCGCTGTCCCGAGTAGAGGAGCTGCGTTTTCGCGTCCAGCCGGACGAGCGAGCGCCGGAGGGGCCGCGCACCGCTGCCCGGCCGGAACGGCCGGAACACCACGTGCGCCTTGGGCATGGTGAGGTACTCGCCGAGGAAGCCTAGAGCGTCTTTTCTCGACCAGGAAATCTTCCCGAGGACCGAGGACGTGAAATCCAGCATCTGCTTCGGGATCAGGGACGGGTTGGTGGTAGGACGCAGCCCCGGATCGCGGTAGGCGGCATCCGGCAGGCCGCGCTCGTGGAGCCAGTCGAGGAAGGCCGCGCCGAGCTCGGCGCCGCGCGGCGCGCGGAAGCCGACCGAATAGGTGGCGCACGGTCCGAGCGCCACGCCGTCGTGGCGCATGCCCGGGGGTACATACAGGAGGTCGCCCGGCCCCGTGAGGTATTCCCGGCGTCCGACGCGCCAGCGGCGCCGGCCGAAGCCCTGCACGAGGAAGACGTCGTAGGAGTCGACGTGAGGTCCGACGCCGCCGCCGGGCGTGGCATAGCTCACCATCACGTCGTCGAGGCGCGCCTGCGGGATGAACTGAAAGCGACGCAGCAAATCATCGGCGGCGGCCAGGTGCAGGTTCACGCCGCTGACCAGAATCGTCCACCTGGAATCCCGGATGCTGATTCTTTCGAACGGCCCGTGCTCGGTCTCCCAGCGATTGCCGCGCCGTTCCACGATGCGGGATTCGACGTCGTCGCGCCTGGCGAGCACGCACAGCGCACTCGCGTCGATCATGCCGGCGAAACGCGGCAGCGCGCCGCGCACGAAGAGCGGGCGCTTTTGCCAGTGGCGCCGCAGAAAGGCGCGCGGCGTCAGGCCGCCGAGCATGTGCAGCCGCATCGAATCGATTATATGTAGCGTAGCAACGACACGCGCGGCGAAGCTTGTCCAACGAAAAACTTTCTGGAATAGAATCGGCGCGTGCTTCAACCGGGACAACCTGCTCCTGCTTTCGAACTGCCCGATGCCGACATGCAGCCGGTGGACCTGTCGGCGTTCAAGGGAAAGAAGCATGTCGTGATCTACTTCTACCCGCGCGACGGCACGCCCGGCTGCACCCTGGTCACCACCGATTTCTCCGACCACGAGGAGCAGTTCGGCAAGCACGACTGCGTGGTGCTCGGCGTGTCGCGCGACGACTGCCTCACGCACGCCGACTTCCGCGACCGCCACGGCGTCACCATCGCGCTGCTCTCCGATCCCGAGGGCGACGTATGTCGCAAGTACGGCGTCATCCAGGAGAAGCAGTTCGAGGACGGCGCGCGGCGCGAGTGCCTGGTGCGCTCCACCTTCGTCATCGACAAGAAGGGCGTCATCCGCCACGCTGCCTACGGCGTCAACCCGCGCGGGCACGCCGCCGAGGTCTTCGACGTGGTGAGGCGCCTGCGCACGTAGCCGACCGCACCGTCGTACGCCTGCGCGTGGAGATGCACGACGCGCAGAGCGTACGGCTCTCCGCGCCTTCAGAGATCAGCTACCTGCACGGCGGCTACGGCCACCTGCCCGCAGCCCTCGAGCGTGCGCTCGAAGGCAAGGGCGTCGGTGAGTCCGTGATGCTGCAGCTCGAGCCCGCACAGGCGTTCGGCGAGTACGACGCGGCCCTGCTGCGTGTCGAGCCCGCAGAGCGCTACGGCGAGGGCATCACCGTGGGCATGGAGGTGGAGGAGGACGGTCGCCTCTACACCGTCACCGACGTCGCCAGCGGCAGCGTAGTGCTCGACGGCAACCACCCGCTCGCCGGGATGGCGCTGCGCTTCTCCTGCGTAATTCTTGCCGTCCGGGCGCCGACCCAAGAAGAGCTGGGACGGGGAGTATCATTGCCCTAGGGAGTGAGGAGGGGGCAGGACTTTCTCGATGTTCATCAGCGCGAGGCACCGGTGAGAGAGGTGGCTTTCCTGCTGGCCAGCCTGCTGTCCGTTCCGGCCTTTGCGCTGAGCCAGGCGGCGAAGGAGTTCATCAAGATCACCGCCGAGCTCGAGCCGGTGCAGTGCGAGAAGCGCAAGCTCCGCCGCGCCATCGCCCTTGCCGAAATCGAGCGACGCAACGAGGACGTGCGCTCGCTGCGCCAGCGCTTCGCCGCGCTCGACCGCGACCCGAAGACCGCGCGCATGGAACGGCGCCTCGCCGAGCTCGAGCCGCGCCTGGAGAAGTCCTCCGACCCCGAGGACCTCAGCGCCATCAACCGGCAGCGCGTCGAAGCCTTCTACCGCTGCCAATGACCTCGGCGCGCCGTGCGGAGCATCGCAAGGCGGCGAGGCAGGCCGGGCTGCGCTACGTCACCGACGGGGTGCGCGGCATCACGCGTCAGCGGGCCGGCACGGGATGGAGCTACTTCCTGCCCAATGGAAAGCGGATCGTCGATCGCCAGGTGCGTAAAAGGCTTAACGCCCTCGCCATTCCTCCGGCATGGAGCGATGTTTGGATCTGCCCGAATCGCGACGGTCACATCCAAGCCACGGCACGCGACGCGCGCGGGCGCAAGCAATATTGCTACCACGCGTCGTACCGCGAGGCGCGCGACCAGTCGAAGTTCCGGCGCATGCTGGAGTTCAGCGAGGTGCTGCCGGCGCTGCGCGAGGGCATCGAGCGCGACCTGCGCGCGCCGGACCTCTCGCGCCGCCAGCTCCTCGCCACCGTGGTGCGCCTGCTCGACAGGACGCTGATCCGCGTCGGCAACGACGAGTACGTGCGCGAGAACCGCTCCTACGGCCTCACCACGCTGCGCCGGCGCCACGTGACTGTCGACGGCACGATGCTGCGCTTCAGCTTCCGCGGCAAGAGCGGAGTCGAGCACACCATCGCCGTCGCCGACCCGCGCCTGGCGAAGATCGTGCAGCGCTGCCGCGATCTGCCGGGCGAGGAGCTCTTCCGCTACGTCGACGCCAACCGCAAGCGCCAGCTCGTCTCGTCCGACGACGTCAATGCGTACCTGCGCGAGCTCACCGACCGCGACATCACCGCCAAGGACTTCCGCACCTGGGGCGGCACGATGCTCGCCGCGGTGGAGCTGCGCCGGCTGGGGGCGGCGGCGAGCCGCCGCGAAGCCGACCGCAACATCATCGCCGCCATCGACGCCGTGGCCGAGCGCCTGGGCAACACGCGCGCGGTCTGCCGCAAGTACTACGTGCATCCGGCGCTGCTGCAGGCCTACCTGCTCGGCCACACCGTGCCGCACCCGCCGGCGCTTGCGCGCCGCGCGCGGCGCAAGCAGACTGGCGCGGCGCTTCGCCGCGATGAAGTGCTGGTGCTGCAGTTCCTCCAGGAACGGGTGTAGCGCTTACGACAAATAGGGTACGTCCAGGTACGTCCCTATTTTTGGTCGGCGAGCCAGGCATTCCAAAGGCGCCGGGCGGCGTCGGTGACTTCGCCGGCGGTGATGCCGACCGGGCCGGTGCCGGAGCGGACCAGCGCGTCGGCGGCGGCGCCGTGCAGG
>JAQSVY010000133.1 GCA_029266935.1 Burkholderiales bacterium | reverse complement strand
TCGTCGCGGTTGAAGGCCACGCCCGAGATCACTGCCTTTTCCATCGCCATGTGCGGGTCTTCCTCGAAAGTGATGAGCGTGCCCGAGCGGCCCTCCTCCGTCACCGGCAGGTCCGGATCGGTCAGGCTGGAAAGCACGCGCGTGGGCACCTTGTACTTGCCGGCGAACTCGACCGAGCGGATCTGCAGCACCTTGGAGCCGGCGCCGGCCATCTCCAGCATCTCCTCGAAGGTGACGCTCTTCAGGCGGCGCGCTTCGGGAACAACGCGCGGGTCGGTGGTGTAGACGCCGTCGACGTCGGTATAGATATGGCACTCGTCGGCCTTCAGCGCCGCGGCGAGCGCCACCGCGGAGGTATCCGAACCGCCGCGGCCGAGCGTGGTGATGTTGCCCTGCTCGTCGACCCCCTGGAAGCCGGCGACGATCGCCACCACGCCCGCATCCAGCGCGGCGTTGATGTGGGCAACTTCAATCCTGCTGATCCGCGCCTTGTTGAAGGCGGCGCTGGTAAGCACGCGGACCTGCCCGCCCGTGAAGCTCCTCGCCTTCACGCCGAGGTCGAGGAGCGCCATCGCCAGCAGCCCGATCGTCACCTGCTCGCCGGTCGAGGCGACGACGTCGAGCTCGCGCGGGTCCGGTTGCGCCTGCACCTGGCCGGCGAGCGAAATCAGACGGTTGGTTTCCCCGGCCATCGCCGAGGGCACCACCACCAGGCGATGCCCGGCGGCGCGCCACTTGGCGACGCGGCGCGCGACGTTGCGGATGCGCTCGACCGAGCCGACCGAGGTGCCGCCGAATTTCTGGACGATAAGGGACATCGAAGGGGCCGGATTCTACCCGCTTCGTGTCCCCCTCTAAAGGATACGGTTAAACCAAAGGAGTGAAAGCGCTGCCGAAACGAGCGCCAGCAGCGCGGCGGCGACGGCGAAGAGCGCGGTGATCTCGGTCTCCTGTTTCTCCATCACCAGCTTCGAGTTGAGCGCCTGGTAGACCTTCTTCAGGTCCCCGGCGGTGCCCGCGTAGAAGTACTCGCCGCCGGTGAGCTCGGCGATCTGCTTGAGCGCGTCCTCGTCAAGGCGCACGCGGATCGACCACCCTTCGCCGGTGAGGATTTCGCCCTCCGGCGTGCCCACGCCGACGGTGAACACGCGCACGCCGCGCTCCGCCGCGACGCGCGCCGCCTCGATCGGGTCGGGGCCGGTCGTGGTCTGGCCGTCGGTGAGCAGGATGATCGCCGCCGAGCCGTACGAGCCGGGCTTGACCGGCGCGCTGCCGCCCGCGCCAGCGCTCGTTTTCTTCTTCAAGCTGAAAGCATCGAATTCCTGCTCCGGAAAGATCGCCTTCAGCGACACGAGGATGCCGCTGCCCACGGCGGTGGCGTGCTGCAGCTGGAACTGCTCGATCGCCGCGGTCGCGCGCTCGCGGCTCGAGGTCGGCGCCTGCACCAGCGAGGCGCTGCCGGCAAAGGCGACGATGCCGACGCGCGTGCTGCGCGGCGTGTCGCTGATGAAGGACTTGGCGGCGACCTGCGAGGCGACGAGGCGGTTGGGCTTCACGTCCTCGGCACGCATGCTGCCCGAGACGTCCATCGCCAGGATCACCGTCTCGTGCTGCGAGGGCAGCGTCACGATCGCCGCCGGCCGGGCGCCGGCGAGCAGCATGCCGGCTATCGCGGCCAGGAACAGCGCCGGCGGGACGTGCCGACGAAAATGCTGTCCCGAGGAAACGGCTTCCCGAACCAGACTCAAACTCGAGTACTGCAGGGCGAGCTTCTTCCTGCGGCGCAACGCCCACATGTACATTCCGACCAGTACCGGCAAGGCCGCGAGCAGCCAGAGCGCCGTCGGCCAGAGGAACGTCATCAGAACGGCGGCAGCCCGGCAGCCGCGGCGGCGGTCTGGATGGGAACGGCGAAGGCGATGCCGGCGAACGTGCCCTCCTCGCCCGGGCTGAGGATCGCGGTGACGATGCCGACGACTTCGCCGGCGGCGTTCACCAGCGGCCCGCCCGAGCTGCCGGGATTGGCGGCGGCGTCGAACTGGATGAGGTCGGAGAGCATGCGCTCGCCCGCCGGCGAGCGGTACTCGCGCCGCAGGCCAGACACCACTCCCGCCGACACCGAGGGGCCGATGCCGAAGGGGAAGCCCACCGCGATGACGTGGTCGCCTTCGACGAGGGTCTTCGACGAGCCGAGCGTCGCTGGCTTGAGATCGTCAGGCAGCGCCGTAGCCTGGATCACCGCGAGGTCGTTCTCGGGCTGTGCGCTGACAAGCCTCGCCTCGGACTTCTGGCCGTCGGCGAACACCACCGTGATGCGGCTCGCACCGGCAACGACGTGCAGGTTGGTGAGGATGATGCCGCTTTCGACCACCACGACCCCCGAGCCGACGGCGCGCTCGGTGTACTCATCCTGGTCGAGGCTGTCGGCGCCGGCGCGCACGCGCACCACCGAAGCACGCACCGCGTCGTAGGCTTTCGCCGCGGGCGAAGGCAGTGGCTGCTCCTTCAGGGCGCGCACGACGGCGGCATCGACGTCCGCCTGGGTGAGCGCCGGCGGCACCGGCCGCATCCCCAAGGTCGCGAACAGGGCGACGAATGCGAGCGCGAAAACCGTGACGAACATCGGCTTGCGGCGACGCTTGTAGAAATCGCGCCACGAAAATGCCGGGGCTTTCCCGGCAGGCGCGGGCGGCGGCTCGGGCTTGCGCGAGGACCGGCTGTAGAGTGCTGCTCTTCTCATTGCTTGCAGACCTCGCAGGCCAAGGATCGGTTCCGCCGGGGTCGCAGCAAGATAGGGGCCGGGTGGCCTACCTCCAGCCGCCGCGCAGCGCCTCGCCGGGACGTGAACGCGAAAGGCCGCACCGGCGCTCGGCCAGCAGCCTGAATTAACTGTGCTGTTTCAGAGAATTCTGTTGAACCAGGCGAGCGAAAGCGCCGCCGAGACGACGACCAGCAGCGCCGCGGCGGCGGCGAAGAGCGCCGTCACCTCGGTGCGCTTCCTCTCGAGCACCAGGCGCGAGCGCAGCGACTCGTAGATCTTCTTCAGGTCGACCGCGGTGCCGGCGTAGAAGTACTCGCCGCGCGTGATGTCGGCGACCGCCTTCAGCGTCTCCTCGTCGAGGCCGACGCGCATCGACCAGCCCTCGATGCCGACGATGGTGCCCTTGGGCGTGCCCACGCCCACCGTATAGATGCGCACGCCGCGCTCGGCCGCCAGGCGCGCCATCTGGATCGAGTCCGGGCCGGTCGTGCGCTGGCCATCGGTGAGCAGCACGATCGCCCCGGAGGCGTAGGAGCCCGGCGGCACCGGCTTGAACGACGGTGCGGGCTTGACCGGCTTCCTGCCTTCGCCGCCGTAGGTCAGGGCGGCGAGATCGATGCCCGCATCCGGGAAGAGCGTCGCGAGCGAGACGACGATGGCGCTGCCGATCGCGGTGGCGCGCTGCAGCTGGAAACGGGGCGCCTGCGCCACGGTGGCGGTGCCGGCGAAGGCGACGACGCCGATGCGCACGCTCTCGGACTGCTCGGCGACGAAGGCCTTGGCGGCGGCCTGCGCCGCGGCAAGGCGCGTGGGCTGCACGTCGGTGGCGCGCATGCTTCCCGAGACGTCCATGGCGAGGATCACCGTCTCGTGCTGCGAGGGCAGCGTCAGCACCGCGCTCGGACGCGCAGTGGCGGCGATCATCAGCGCCAGCGCGAGCAGCAGCAGTAGCGGCGGAATATGCCGTCTTATGCTTTGAATCGCATTGGCTTCTCTGACCAGCGACAGACTTGCGTACTGCAGCGCCAGCTTCCTGCGCTTGCGCAGCAGCATCACGTACGCGGCGACGAGCGCCGGCACGGCGAGCATGAGCCACAGCAGCTCAGGCCACTGAAAAGTCATGCGTAGTGTTCACCTTGATCCGGCTACGGCGCTTTCTCAGCCCGGCGAAGCGCATCAGCGCATCGACCAGGTCCTCGTCGGTGGAGAGCTCGAGCGCATCGACGCCGGAGTCGCGGAACGCGGCGCGCAGGGCCTTCTCGCGCCGCTCGGCGGCCTGGGCGAAGCGCTTGCGGAAACCCGCGTCATGCGTGTCGACGAGCATCTGCTCGCCGGTCTCGGCGTCCTGGAAAGTGAGCAGGCCGAGGTCGGGGAGCTCGGATTCCAGCGGGTCGTAGAGCCGCACCGCCAGCACCTCGTGGCGCTGCGAGAGATGGGCGAGGCGCTCCGCCCAGCCCGGCGCGCTGATGAAGTCGGAGACGACGAAGACGAGCGAGCGGCGCTTGAGGACGTTCAGCGAATAGCCCAGCAGCTGCGCGAGGTCGGTGGTGCTGCCCTCGCCTTTGACGCCGGCGTGGCGCTGCATGCCCTGCAGGATGGCGAGCACCTGGCGGCGGCCGTTGCGCGCCGGGATCATGCCGCTCACGCGGCTGCCGTAGTAGAGCGCGCCGACGCGGTTGCCGTGGCGCGTGAGCACCCGCGCCAGCACCGCGACGAGATCCTCGGACACCGATTGCTTGCGCTTCTCGTGCGAGCCGAACGCCACCGACTGGCTCAGGTCGAGCAGGAACCAGGCGGTCACTTCGCGATCCTCGTGGAACTCGCGCACGTAAGGCGCCTGCAGCCGCGCGGTCACATTCCAGTCAATGTGGCGCACGTCATCGCCGTACTGGTACTCGCGCAGGTCGGCGAGATCGAGCCCGAAGCCGCGAAAGAGCGTGCGGTAGTCCCCCTGCAGCAGCCCGTCGAGGCGCCGAAGCACCGTCCATTCGAGGCGGCGCAGGACCGCTTCGGGATTACGCGGCTGCACTCGGGCTCGCCTGCATGGGCTTCTCCGGCGCGCGCACGTTCTGCATGATGCGCTGGATGATCTGGTCGGCCGCGAGGCCTTCCGCGAGCGCCTCGTAGGAGAGCACCAGGCGGTGGCGGAAGACGTCCGGCACGAGGTCGGTCACGTCCTCCGGCAGCGCGTAGTCGCGCCCGCGCAGCATCGCCAGCGCCCTCGCCCCCTCGATCACGTGGATCGAGGCGCGCGGGCTGGCGCCATACGTCAGGTAGTTGTTCATGTTCTTCAAGCCGAACCTTTCCGGTTCGCGGGTCGCGTTCGCCAGCCGCACCGCGTACTGGATGAGCGCCGGCTCGACATACACCTTGCGGCACTCGCGCTGCAGCTGCTGCAGTTGCTCCGTCGAACAGACGGGCATGGATTGATGCGCAATACCCGTGACCCGTTCGACGATGACGAACTCCTCTTCCTCGCTCGGGTAGCCCACCAGCACCTTCATCATGAAGCGGTCGACCTGCGCCTCGGGCAGCGCGTAGGTGCCCTCGGTCTCGATCGGGTTCTGCGTCGCCATCACCAGGAAGGGCTCGGGCACCTTGTGCGTCTCGCCCGCGATCGTCACCTGGTGCTCCTGCATCACTTCCAGCAGCGCGCTCTGCACCTTCGCCGGCGCCCGGTTGATCTCGTCGGCGAGCAGCAGGTTGGTGAACACCGGCCCGAGCGATGTCGCGAACTCGCCGCTCTTCTGGTTGTAGATCCGCGTGCCCACCAGGTCCGCCGGCACGAGATCGGGCGTGAACTGGATGCGCCGGAAGGAGCCGCGGATGGTCGCCGCGAGCGTCTTCACCGTCAGGGTCTTGGCGAGCCCCGGCACCCCTTCCACCAGCAGGTGCCCCTGCGCCAGCACCGCGACCAGCACCCGCTCGAGGAAATGGTCCTGCCCGACCACCGTCTTCTTGACCTCGTAGAGGATGCGTTCCATCAGCGAAGCGTTTTCCATGGGGCTCCTAGAAAGGCGAAAGGCCGGCGGCGCCGGCGGCATTCTCGATGGGCACCGCGAAGCCGATGCCGATGAAGACGCGCTCCTCGGTGGGATTGAGCAGGCCGGTGACGATGCCGACCACCTCGCCGTCGGCGGTGACGAGCGGCCCGCCCGAGTTGCCCGGGTTCACCGCGGCGTCGAACTGGATGAGGTTGGAGAGCTTGGCGCCCGAAGGCGAGATGTACTCGCGCTTCAGGCCGGAGACCACGCCGGCGCTCGCCGAGGGGCCGATGCCGAAGGGAAAGCCCACCGCGACGACGCCGTCGCCGGGCGCGAGGTCGGCGGTGGAGCGCATCGTCGCCGGCGCGAGGTCGTCGGGCAGCGTGCGCGCGCGGATCACCGCGAGGTCGTGCTCCGGCCGCGCGCCGACGAGCACCGCCTCGGACTCGGTGCCGTCGAAGAAGGTGACGGAAAGGCGCTGCGCGCCCTGCACCACGTGCAGGTTGGTGAGGATGGTGCCGTCCTCGACGATCACCACGCCGGTGCCGACGCTCTCGTCGGCGACGAAGCCCTCGAGCTCGCCCGCGCCGGGCTCGGGCAGGCCGCGCACGCGCACCACCGAGGGGCGGATCACCTCGTAGGCGTCGGTCGCGGTCGTCTGCGCGCGCTCCTCGAAGGCCTGCTCGATCGCGGCCTGCAGGTCCTGCGCGGTGAGCCCGCGCTCGGCCGGCGCCGTCCACCATCCGAGCGCCACGAGGAGCAGGCCGGCCGCGGCGAAAGCAAGGATCTTCCTGATGGGGAGGGCTTTTGCGGCTTTTGCGGCGGGCGCTTCAGGCCGAGGCGGTGGCGCAGCCGATGGTAGCGCCGGCCTGCGCTGCGAACCGCTGTAAACCCCGGGCCGCCTTCTCATGGGAGGATTGTGGCAGATGCCCAAGCCGTTCACCACCCAGCGCCTGATCCGCTTTTCGCATTGCGATCCGGCCGGAATCGTCTTTTTCGTCAACTTCTTCGAGATGATCTCGGGGATCGTCGAGGACTGGTTCCGCGAGGCGGTGCACCAGCCCTTCCAGGAGATGCACCTCGGGCGGCGGGTCGGCTTCCCGATCGTCAGCACCGGCTGCGAGTTCTTCCGCCCCTGCCACCTCGGCGACACCCTGGTCCTCGAGCTGGCGATCGCGCGCCTGGGCCGCGCCTCGATCGAGTTCGACATCCGCGGCCGGGTGGGCGGGGACGAGAAGTTCCGCGCCCGCCACAAGGTGGCGATGGTGTCGCTCGACACGTTCAAGTCGATGCCCATCCCCGACGACATGCGCGCCAGGATGCTCGCCTACGTCGGCGCAGAAGGGCGTTGAGCGCTCTATTCCGGAGGACTTCGTGGCACCAGACCCCGCAGCCAGCATCAAGGACGGTTCCCGCGGCGACGCGCTGTTCGGCCGCGTGCTCGGCGGCATGTCGATCTTCACCATGCTGATGACCGTGCCGCAGGTGCTCACCATCTGGGTGGGCGGGGAGGCCGCGGGCGTGTCGGTCGTCTCCTGGAGCGCGTACCTGCTCTCCGCGATGCTCTGGTTCTGGTACGGCCTGCAGAAGCGCGACCGCAACATCTATCTCCCCTGTGTCGGATGGGCAGGCCTGGACGCCGCCGTGATCGTCGGCGCGCTGGTGCATGGATAGCGGCAGGCTCGAGCCCGCCGCGGACAGCCGCCCGGAGCACGCGCTGGGCGGGGTCGGCGCGGAAATCACGCTGGTCGAGTACGGCAGCTTCAACTGTCCCTCCTGCCGCGCCGCGCACGAGGTGATCGCGCGGCTGCGCGAGCGCTTCGGCGAGCGGCTGCGCTATGTCTTCCGCCACCGGCCCCTGACCGGCAGCGAGGAGGCGCGGCGCGCCGCCGAGCTCGCGGAGTACGCGGCCGAGACCACCGGCGAGTACTGGCGCGCGCACGACGCGCTGATGCGCCGCGGGCCGCAGCTGCGGCCGGAGGATTTCAGCGCCGTCGCCGCCGAGCTCGGGCTGCCGCCGCGCGAAGCGCAGGCCGAGGCCTGGCGCAGCGCGCAGGCCACCGTCGCGCAGGACCTCGACAGCGCGCGCGCGAGCGGCGCGCGCGTCTCGCCCACCTTCTTCATCAACAACCGCCGCTACGACGGCCCGTGGGACGAGAGCACGCTCGCCGAGGCGATGCTCGGCTCCCTCGGGCACCGCGTGCAGAGCGCGGCGCTCGACTTCGCGCGCTGGGCCCCCTCCACCGGGCTGCTTCTGCTCGTGGCGACGCTTGCAGCCATCGGCTTCGCGAATCTTTATCCCGGGTTCGAATCGTTCTGGAACGAGCCGGTCGGCTTCACCGCGGGCGAGCGCGCCTTCCTCCTGCCGCTGCGCGAATGGATCAACGACGGGCTGCTCAGCGTCTTCTTCCTCGTCGTCGGGCTGGAGATCAAGCGCGAGTTCACCGTCGGGCGGCTCGCCTCGCGCCGCGCCGCGGCGCTGCCTTTCGCCGCCGCCGCGGGCGGCATGCTGCTTCCGGCGCTCCTCTACCTGCTCGTCGCGCCCGCGCCGCTCGCAGCGGGATGGGCGATCCCGACCACCACCGACACCGCCTTCGCCATCGCCCTCATCGCCCTCCTGGGCAGCCGCGTGCCGGTGGAGCTGCGCGTTTTCCTCACCGCGGCGGTGATCGTCGACGACCTCGTGGCGATCGCCATCGTGGCGCTCTTCTACTCGGGCGGCCTCGACTGGGCCAGCGTAGCCGCCGCCATCGCCATTGTTGTCCTGTTGATTTTGTTGAACAGGAACGGCGTCTACCGCGCGCTGCCCTACGCGGTGCTCGGCGTCGTGCTGTGGGCCTGCCTGCACGCCTCGGGACTGCACGCCACGCTCGCCGGGGTGATCCTCGCCGCCGTCACGCCGACGCGCCCGCCGCCCAACCTGCGCGCGCTCATGGCGCAGGCGGAGATCCTCATCGAGCA
>JAQSVY010000132.1 GCA_029266935.1 Burkholderiales bacterium | reverse complement strand
CGCGCCATCGCGAGCAGCGCTTTTGCGTCCTTCTTCATCACGGGAGATTGTACGAGGCCATGGGAAAGATGATCGAACTGACTGCAGCCGACGGCCACACGCTCGCCGCGTACCGCGCTGACCCTGAGGGCAGGCCGCGCGGCGCGATCGTAGTGATCCAGGAGATCTTCGGCGTCAACAGCCACATCCAGTCGGTCGCCGACGGCTTCGCCGCCGACGGCTATCTCGCCATCGCGCCGGCGCTCTTCGACCGTGTGCAGAGGAACGTCGACCTCGGCTATTCGCCCGAGGATATCGCCAAGGCGCGCGAGATCCGCGCCAAAGTGAGCGCCGACATGGCGCTGAAGGACACCGAGGCAGGGATCAAGGCGGCTTCCGGCGCGGGCAAGGTCGGCATCGTCGGCTACTGCTGGGGCGGGCTCGTCACCTGGCTCGCCGCCGCGAAGCTGGGCGGCCTCGCCTGCGCGGTGCCCTATTACGGCGGCGGCATCCTCGACAACGCCGAGCTCGAGCCGCGCGTGCCGCTGATGGGCCATTTTGGCGAGCGCGACCAGCACATCCCGGTCGAAGGCGTGAAGAAGCTCGCCGCGCGGCACCCGAAACAGCAGATCTTCATCTACGCCGCCGACCACGGCTTCAACTGCGACCAGCGCAGCTCCTGGGACGCGCCGGCGGCGAAGCAGGCGCGGGAGCGGACCCTAGCGTTCTTCCGGAAGCACGTCGGCTGACGGACCTAGCAAGGCGCGGCGGAAGCGCTCCTTCAGCAGCACGCCGTCGTTCGGCGGCAGCACCAGCGTCAGCTTCTCGTCGATCACCTTCACGTCGGCGAAGAGCGGGCCGCTGGCGCTGTGGACCCGCTCGCACAGCCGCTCCACCTCGTCCGCGGTGCGGATTTCCTTCGCTTCCTTGAATTTGCAGGCCCTGGCCACGGCCGCGAGATCGACGCCGTACGCGGTGTGCGTTGCCTGCATGCCCGTCTCGCCGTAGCGTTCGTTGTCGATCACGACCACCACCAGGTTCGGCGGCTGCTGCACACCGATCGTGGCAAGGGCGCCCATGCCCATCAGCATCTCGCCATCGCCGGTGATGACCAGCACGCGACGCTGGGGCTGGGCGAGCGCGAGCCCGAGGCCGGTCATGGCAGCCTGCCCCATTGCCCCCCACGACGGGAAGCTGAGCGAGGAGTCGCCCGCCGCGGTGATGTCCCAGGAAGTGGAGCCGAGCCCCGCGACAACGAGCAGATTCTTCCTGTTCTTCAACAAAGCCTTCACGACCTCGCGCCGGTGCAGCGTCGCCTTCATTGGTTTGCCTGCTCCTGGAAGCTCTTGATGCCGATCACCTTCTGGGCGACCAGAACCGCTTCTGCGCCCTGCGCCTGGAAAGCGATGCGCAGCGCCGCGCGCACGTGCGCCGCGACCGTTCCGGCTTCGCCCGCCTGCCGCACCGCCACCCCCATCGTCTCGAGCACGCGCGCGGTGGCCTCGCCCATCGGCACCTGCCAGGGATTGAACTCGCCCTTCTCGCCACGCATGGTGACCAGAATGAACAGCGGCAAGCGGCACACCTTGATCATGCCGAGCACATTGATGATGTTGCCCACCCCGCTCGACTGCATGAGCAGCACGCTGCGCAAGCCGCCCAGCCACGCGCCGGCGGCGAGGCCGATTCCCTCCTCCTCGGTGGTTAGCGAGACGGCCCGCATGGTCTTGTCAGCCTGGCAGAGCTCGATCAAGCGCTTCTGCCCTGCATCTGGCACATAGCCGACAAGCCGCACGTTCGCGGCGACGAGTTCGCGGTACACCTCGCCTGGCCAGTCGTGCTTAGGCTGCATTCTTGAGCAGCGACTCGCCGGGGCGGACGCGGGTGAAGGCGACGGGCTTCATCGCAATTTTCAATTCCCTGCTTTCCAGCCTGAGGCTGGTGAACGAAGAGCCCTCCAGAGAACCGGTCTGCGGGAAGTCGGAGCGGAAGTGCGCGCCGCGCGAATCGGTGCGCGCGATGGCAGCGGCTGCAATCACGCGGCTCACCGACACCAGGCTCCTCAGGTTCAGCCAGTCGTGCCAGGTCAGGTTGAAGGCGCGGTTGGCGTCGGCAAGCGAGCAGCGCTCGAGCTCGGCGTCGAGGGCGGCAAGGTCGCGCTCGGCCTCGGCGAGGCCGGCAGCGTCGCGGATGATGCCGACCTTGTCCCACATCACGTCGTAGAGCTTTTCTCTCAGGGGGTGCAATTGCGCCTTTCCGCCCGAACGGAAGGGCAATTCACACGCCTCGATCGCCGCGTCGATCGAGGCCCGGTCCGCCTCGCGGAAATCCTGGTCGCGCACCCACTGCGCCATAGTGTCGCCGGCGACGGCGCCGAAGACGGTAGAGTTCGCCACGCCGTTGCCGCCGAGGCGGTTCGCGCCGTGCACGCCGCCGGCATCCTCGCCGGCGACGAAGAGGCCTGGCAGCGCGGTCGAGCAATCGCCGCGGAACTCGACCCCCCCCATCATGTAGTGCGCGGTCGGCACCACCTCGACCAGGCCGCCGGCGAGATCGAAGCCGCAGTCGGCGCAGCGCTCGACCATGCCTTTGAAGTCGCGGCGCACGCGCTCGGGGCCGAGATGCGCCATGGAGATATACAGTCCGCCGTGCGGACTGGTATTTCCGCGAACCATTTCCGAATACATTCCCCTGGAAACCACATCCCGCGTCGCGCGCTCGACCTTGGGGTCGTAGTGCTGCATGAACCGCTCCTTCGACCCGTTCAGCAGGTAGCCGCCGGCGCCGCGCAGCCCTTCCTCCAGCACCGTGCCGGTCATGCGCGTATGCATGCCCGCGAGCAGACCGGTGGGATGGAACTGCACCATCTCCATGTCGCGCAGCGGCAGGCCGGCGCGCAAGGCCATGGCGAGGCCGTCGCAGCTCTTGTCGCCCGAGGGCGTGTGGTACTTGTACATGGTCGGCCCGCCGCCGGTGCCGAGCAGCACCGCCTTGGCGCGCACAAAGACGTATTCTCCTGTGCGCATGTCGATGAACAGCACGCCCGCCAGAGAATCACCAGAAGAGGATCTTATTAATTCGACCGCCCTGTGCTCTTCAAGGCGTGCGATCTTGCGCGTCCATACCTGCTCGGCAAGGCGGTTGATGATCTCGATGCCGGTGAGGTCGCCCTTGTGCACCGTGCGGTCGAAGGTTTGCCCGGCGAAGGCCTTCTGGTGCACTGTGCCGTCGGGGTTGCGGTCGAAGAAGCAGCCGAGCTCGTTCTCGAGCTCCCGGATTCTTTCCACGGCGAGGGTCACAAGCTGCCAGGCGAGGTCCTGGTCCGGGAGCCACTTGCCGCCCTCGATCGTGTCCATGAAGTGGCGCTCGACCGAGTCCTCGCGCGCGAGCGCGACGTTGTAGCCGCCCTGCACCATGCGAGTGCAGCCGCACTTGCCGAGCAGGCCCTTCACCGCGACGGTGATCGAGAGCGGGGACGCCGCCCGCAGTTGTGCCTGATGCGCGTGCAGCGCGGCGAACAGCCCCGCTCCGCCCGAGCCGAGGATCAGGATGTCTGTATCGAGGGTTTTCGGAACCATTGCAGGGCGAGCACGATCGCGACCATCGCGAATCCGGCGACGTCGAACAGCGTTTTCGGGTAGACAAGCATCACGCCGGCGACGATCAGCATCCAGCGCTCAGGCGAAGTGGTCTTCCGGAAAAGCCAGCCCTGGAAGCCGCCGGCGAGCGCGAGGATGCCGACCGCGGCGGTGAAGGTGACCAGCGCGATCGAGCCCCAGTCGGCGCCGGCGAGCGCCTTGGTCGAGCCCATCAGCAGCAGGCCCAGCCCGCTCGGGTCGAGCACGAACATGAAAGGCACCAGGAACGCCGGCGTAGTGTACTTCCATGCCTGAAGGACGGTCTTGTACGGGTCGCCGCCGGTGATGGCGGCCGCGGCAAAAGGCGAAAGCGCGGTGGGCGGGGAAACCTCGGAGAGCACCGCATAGTAGAAGACGAACATGTGCGCCGCGAACTCCGGCACCTTGAGGGCGATCAGCGCCGGCGCGGCAATCACCGCGCAGATGATGTAGCTCGCGGTGACAGGCACGGCGAGCCCGACGATCCAGACGATGAGCGCGGTGTAGATCGCGGTGAGGAGCAGCGATCCGTCGGCGCCGGCCAGCACGATCGAGCTGAACTTCAGGCCGAGGCCCGTCAGCGTCACCACGCCGACGATGATGCCGGCGCCCGCGCAGGTGGCCGCGACGTTCAGCACCGCCATCGAGCCGCCCTGCAGCGCCTTCACGAATCCGCTGTTCACGAGCCCGGAAATCACCGGAAGTTTTCCCTGGAAAAGCTCGTAAGGAACGAGCGAGGTATCGCGGCGCAGGAAGCTGGTGGCGAACGCCACCACGGTGGCCCAGAACACGGACAGCTCGGGCGAGAAGCCGTAAAGCATGAAGCCCACGATCGACACCAGCGACAGGAAGTGGAACCAGTACTTCTTCGCCAGGCTCCAGGCCGACTCGACCGACTCGAAGGTGACGCCCTTCATGCCGAACTTGCGCACGTCGATCTCGACCATGATGAACAGGCACAGGTAGTACAGGCCGGTCGGGATCACCGCCATCAGCAGCACGTCGAGGTACGAGATCTTGAGGAACTCCGCGATGAGGAACGCCGCCGCGCCGAGCACCGGCGGCGAGATGATCGCGCCCAGGCCGCCGGCCGCGAGCAGCCCGCCGGCCTCCTCCTTGCTGTAGCCGACCTTGGCGAGCATTGGTGCCGCGACCGAGCCGAGCGTCACGGTGGTCGCCACACCCGACCCCGAGGGCCCGCCGAGCAGGAACGAGGCGAGCGTCACGGTGCGCCCGGCGCTGGTCGGCTTGCCGCCCATCGCCGAGAACGAGAAGTCGATGTAGAACTTGCCGGCGCCGGAGAACTGCAGGAACGCGCCGTAGATGGTGAACAGGATGATGAGCGTCGAGGAGACGCTGATCGCGGTGCCGTAGATGCCTTCCAGGGTCATGTACATGTGGCCGACGAGGCGCGGCACCTCGTAGCCCTTGTGCGTCCACGGCGAGGGGAGGTACTCGCCGAAGAAGGCGTAGAGCAGGAAGCCGATGGTGATCACCGGCAGGATCCACCCGGTGGTGCGCCGCATCGCTTCCAGCACCAGCACCACCAGCAGCACGCCGAAGGCGATGTCCCAGTCGGTCGGCAGGATCGAGCGGTCGAAGAAATCGTCCCCGCCCATGATGAGGTACACCGCGGTGGCGACGCCGCCGGCGGC
>JAQSVY010000131.1 GCA_029266935.1 Burkholderiales bacterium | reverse complement strand
GTCGAGCGCCCCGGCGGCCGGCTCGGGCAACTTCGCCACCTTCGCCTTTCCCGCGCTCGTCCACGGCAAGGCGATCGCCATCCTGGTGTTCTCGGGGCACGCGGCACGCGAGCCCGACCGCAGCCTACTCGAGGCCGCCCCGGCCATCGGCAGCCTGTTCGGCCAGTTCCTCTCGCGCATCGAGGCCGAGGGGTCGCTGCGCGAGAGCGAGGCGCGCTTTCGCAGCCTCACCCACATGTCCTCGGACTTCTTCTGGGAGTCCGACGCCGAGCACCGGCTCACCAGCATCGTGCACGGGCCAAACTACGCCGCGGCGCAGGTCGGGCGCGACATGATCGGCCAGACTCCCTGGGGCGTGCCCTCGGTGAGCCCCGACGCGGCGGGCTGGGCGGCGCACCGCTCGGTGCTCGTCCAGCAGCTCTCCTTCCGCGACTTCGAGTTCGCGCGTGTCATGCCTGACGGCGGCACGCGCCACTTCGCGGTGAGCGGCCAGCCGCGCTTCGACGCCGATGGGCGCTTCATCGGCTACCGCGGTGTCGGGCGCGACGTCACCGAGATCGCGCTCGCCCGCAGCCGCATCGCCTCACTCGCCTACAGCGACGTCCTCACCGGGCTCGCCAACCGCGTCAGCCTCGAGCCGGCGCTCGAGCAAGCGATCGAGCGCGCCCGCCGTCATAACAGCAAGCTCGCCGGCGTGTTCATCGACCTCGACGGCTTCAAGGCGGTGAACGACCAGCACGGCCATGCCGCAGGCGACGCGTTCCTCGTCGAGGTCAGCCGGCGGCTGCGCCGCAGCCTGCGCGCAAGCGACCTGATCGCGCGCCTGGGCGGCGACGAGTTCTTCATCGTGCTGGAAGAGGTGCGCGACATCGCGACCGTGGAGCGCGTGGTAGGCAAGCTGGTGCGCGAGCTCCTGCGCCCCTGCGAGCTTGCCAACGGCGCCAGGGTGGGCATCTCGGCAAGCCTCGGCGTCAGCCTCTATCCCACCGACGCCGGCGACGCCGCCACCCTGATGGAGCACGCCGACAAGGCGATGTACACGGCCAAGAAAGCCGGCAAGAACGCTTACTGCCTGTTCTCTTCCGGCAACGGCAACAACAAGCCGCCGGCCGCCCCCGGCAACGTCAAGATTCCCATCGGCCAGCAGTCCACCGGCATCCCCCCCAGCACCACCCGGCAATAAGAATTGCTCTGACCCTTCTAGCGGTGGCTCGAGCTGTATGGGTCGGCGGCATCGCGCAGGCCGTCGCCGAAGAAGTTGAAGGCGAGCACGACGATGAAGACCGGGACCACCGAGAGCATGACCCAGGGGTAGAGCGCGACAACGTTGATGTTCTGCGCTTCGTTGAGGAGCACGCCCCAGCTGGTGATAGGAGGCCTCAGCCCCAATCCCAGGAACGAAAGGGCGGTCTCGCCGAGGATCATCGCCGGCACCGACAGCGTCGCCGAGGCGATGAGGTGGCTCGCGAAGGAGGGCAGCAGGTGGCGGCGGATGACTCGCCCCGGGCTGGCGCCCATCAGCACGGCAGCAGTGGCGAAGTCTTCCTCTCTCAAGGCGAGCAATTTGGACCGGACCGCGCGGGCGAGGCCGGGCCAGTCGAGCAGTCCCAGGATGATGGTGATGCCGAAGTAGATGAGGATCGGGCTCCAGGTCACCGGCAGCGCCGCCGAGAGCGCCATCCACAGCGGCAGCTCCGGGAAGGAGCGCACCATCTCGATGAAGCGCTGGATGACGTTGTCGATCCAGCCGCCGTAGTAGCCCGAGATGCCGCCCAGCGTGACGCCGATGAGGAAGCTCACCGCGATGCCGAGCAACCCCACGGTGAGCGAGATGCGCGTGCCGTAGACGATGCGCGAGAAGAGGTCGCGCCCGAGCCGGTCGGTACCGAGGAGATACAGCGTACCGCCCTCGGCGGGGCAGATGAAATGGAAACGCCCGTCGGCGAGCCCCCAGAAGTGGTAGCCATCGCCCAGGCAGAAGAAGCGGATGGGCTGCACCAGAGCCGGGTCCGGCGTGTACTCGCGCTTCAGGCGCACCATGTCGAGCTGCATGCGGTAGCCGTAGACGAAGGGTCCGACGAAGCGGTCCTCGTGGAAGAGGTGCACTTCCTGCGGTGGCGCGTAGATGTGCTTCGTGTCGCGCGTGTGCAGGTTGTAGGGGGCGATGAACTCGCTGACCAGCGTCGAGGCGTAGAAGAGCAGCAGGATCACTCCGGCCACCACGGCGACACGGTGGCGCCGGAACTTCCACCACATGATCTGCCACTGCGAGGCACGGTAGAACCGCTCCTGTTCCGGAGTCAGGGTCTCCGTGGCGTGCGGGTCGAACGGGTCCTTGGAAACGAAGTGATCAAGTTTCGCCTCCGAGGCAGAGCTCATTTCGCAACCCCTCCGGTCAGGCGGATGCGCGGATCGAGGGCGGCGAGCAGCAGGTCGGAGATGAACATCCCCACTACGGTCAGCAGCGACAGAAACATCAGGAATGAGCCGGCGAGATACTGGTCCTGGCTCCTCAGCGCATCAAGGAGCATCGGCCCCGAGGTCTGCAGCGATAGCACCACCGCGACGATCGCCGAGCCCGAGATCACGGAGGGCAGCAGGTTGCCGATGTCGGAGATGAAGGGGTTGAGCGACATGCGCAGCGGGTACTTCACCAGGAGGCGAAAGGGGGGCATCCCCTTCGCGCGCGCCGTGGTCACGTATTGCTTCTGCAGCTCGTCGAGCAGGTTGGCGCGCAGGCGCCGGATCATGCCCGCGGTGCCGGAGGTGCCGATCACGATCACCGGGATCCACAGGTGCTGGAGCACCGAGCGCGCCTTGGCCCAGCTCCAGGGCTGGCCGAGGTACTCCGGGTCCATGATGCCGCCGACCGACAGCCCGAACTGCACGTTGGCGAAATACATGAGCACCAGCGCGAGCAGGAAATTCGGCGTCGCGAGGCCCAGGTAGCCGACGAAGGTCAGCCCGTGGTCGCCCCAGCTGTACTGGTGCGTGGCCGCGTACACACCGATCGGGAACGCCATCGCCCAGGTGAACAGGATCACCGAAAAATTGAGGATGAAGGACAGCAGCAGCCGGTCGCCGACCACGTTCCTCACCGGCATGTCGTGCTCGAAGGACCAGCCGAAATCGCCCTGCAGCAGGCCCGAGAAGCCCCGCTCGCCGGGCCAGACGCCGATCCAGATGCCGTACTGCTCGAGGAAGGGTTTGTCCAGGCCGTACTGCTTGCGCAGGAACTCCGCCTTCTCGGCGGCCGCCTTGTCGCCCTGGCTCTGCAGCTCCGCGATCTGGTTGGAGAGGAAGTCTCCCGGCGGCAGCTGGATGATGACGAAGGTGACGAAGCTGATCACGAGCAGCGTCGGGATCATGATCAGGATGCGCCGGAAGGTGTACCTGAGCATTACCTGAACCAGAAGCTGTCGGGGTGGTACATGCCGAAGAACGCCCCCGGATCCCAATTGTAGAAGCCCTGCGCCGGGACGTTCATCAGCGTCTCGCGCGCCACCACCGGCTGCGGCACGCCGGTGATGACGCCGATGCTGAATTGCTGCTCGGCGTGGATCTCGAGCATGCGGTGCCAGATGCGCGCGCGCTCCTCGCTCGTCGCCGCGGCGCGCCAGGCGCGGTAGAGGTCGACGAGCTCCTGCACTTCCGAGATGTCGGGCGCCGCGCCGGAGCGCCCACCGGTCTCCCAGTACTGCCCGAACTTCGGCCATTGCAGCTGCACCTGGTTGGTTGGCGCCAGCTCCTCCGGGCTCGTCTCGGCCGTGGCGAGGCCGTTGTCCAGCCCATTCCACACCGACATCACGGTATCGCCGGAAAAGATGCGCATGCGGAACGACTCGCGCTGCGAGGGCTTGCTGTAGAGCTTGATGCCCACCTCGCGCCAGGTCTCGCGGATGAGCTCGAGGACATCGGTCTGCTCGGTCGACTCGCCGGCGGTCTCGACGATGATCTCGAGGGGCCGGCCGTCGGGAAGTCTTCGCATGCCGTCTCGGCCCCGCTTCAATCCCATCTGATCCAGCAGGAGAGAAGCCTGCCTGCGGTCGTAGCGGGCCCAGGCCTCGCGGTAGTGCGCGCGGAACAGCGGGCTCGACTCGAGCACGGTGTTGTTCGACTCGATGGCGAGACCGAAGTACAGCACCTGGTTGACGAGCGAACGGTCGATGGCGAGCGACAGCGCGCGGCGAAAGCGCACGTCGCGCAGCACCTGGCGCCAGACCGGGTCGTTGACGTTCAGATTCGGAAAAAGCGCGAAGTGCGCGCCGCGCCCGGGCCGCCACAGCAGCGTGCGGTAGCCGTTCAGGCTCTCGTTCTGCTTGAGGAAGGTGAAGTTGTTGAAATTGAGGTCGCGCGCCTGCAGGTCGGCCTCGCCGGCACCGGTCTTGGCCGGGATGAGCTTCGCGTCGGCGATGGCGATGACGAAGCGATCGAGGTAGGGCAGCTGGCGGCCGCGCGGGTCGACGCGGTGGAAGTAGGGATTCCTCACCGCGACGAAGCGGTCGGCGGGAGCCTTCGTGGTGTTCACCCAGGGGTTGAGGGTCGGCAGCTCCGGGTTGTCCGACTCGTAGAGGTTGTCGAGCCGGTTGTGCACCGCCGACCACTTGCGCTTGGCGGTGCCGTCGGCCTCCGCCTTTCGCACCTTCTCGGAATACTTCTTGTGGTGGCGCTTCAGGTAGTGCGCCGGCCGGAAGATGAACAGCGGCGACGCGCCGGCAAGGCGCGGCAGGAAGTCCGGGTTGGGGTAGCTCCAGGTGTAGCGCACGGCGGTCTCGGAGAGCACCTCGAACTTCGGCGCCTCGCCGCGCACCAGCAGGTCGCGCGGCGGGCCCGAGGGGCTGAGCTCGCGGTTGTTGGCGACGTCCTCCCAGAAGTAGCGGAAGTCCTCCGCCGTGAACGGATGGCCGTCGGACCAGCGGTGCCCTTTGCGCAGGTGCAGCGTGAAGACGCGCCCTTCGTGCACGTCGACACGCTCGAGCAAGTCGGGCACGAGGTTGAAATTGCGATCGTAGCCCACCAGGCGCGCGTAGCCATAGATCGTGAACAGGCGCGTGTCGCGGCTTCGGCCGGCGAGCGTGTTCAGCGTGCCGCCGTGCTGCCCGAGCGCAGTGCCTCCCTCCCCGACCGGCAGCACCATGGGCCGCTGCGGCAGCCGCTTCTCGATCGGCGGCAGCCTTCCTGCCTGCACCTCGGGCAGCAGTTGCAGGGGTTCGATGAAGGGTTGCGACCGAGCAAGAACCGGAACAACGAAGAGGGCCATGAAAACGAGCTT